>NZ_JAUZVL010000004.1:0-265799 GCF_031844545.1 Arthrobacter sp. AB6 | reverse complement strand
TTCGAATATTCCCGGAACAATCCAATTCAATGAATTTCTATTCCGTATTTCTTCGCTGCGATGTTTCAATCTTATTTCATTCATTTTCACTTTGCAAATCCGGTTGTTTTCCCGGAATTCACTCTGCGGAATGAATCCGCCCATCAGAAAGTGAAGCATTTCTTCCTTCAGCGCTTCTGCGCATCGTGAAGCTGCTTCACTTTTCGGTGGGGGTTGGTCGCTATTTTTCCGCTTCAGCGGCGGCGACTCAGAAAACATTACACGCTCCCCCGCGGCCGTGCAAATCGGCTGCGGAGGAGCGTGCAGGGGGCCTTCGCGGGGCTGTAACAGGACTAGGGAACCAGGACTTCCACGGTGGCGAGGTTCTTCTTTCCGCGGCGCAGGAGCAGGTACTGCCCATGCAGAAGTTCGGACTCCGAAATCACGGCTTCGGGATCCGACACCTTCTCGTTGTTGACGTAGGCCCCGCCTTCGCCAACCGTGCGCCTGGCCGCCGACTTGCTTTCGGAAAGGCCGGAGGCCACCAAGAGGTCCACGATTCCCAGCGCATCCACCTGGACTGTCGCGGAAGGAAGCTCTGACGTCGCCGCCTGGAGGGTGGCCTTGTCGAGGGCAGTGAGGTCGCCGTTCCCGAAAAGTGCGGCGGAGGCCGCGATGACCTTCTCAGTGGCTTCCACTCCATGCACGAGGGATGTCACTTCATAGGCAAGTTTCCGCTGGCCCTCCCGGGCGAACGGACGCTCAGCCACAGCCACGGCGATTTCTTCAATCTCGGCCCGGCTAAGGAAGGTGAAAACCTTCAGCCGGTTCACGACGTCGGCATCCGCTGTGTTGACCCAGAACTGGTAGAAGGCGTAAGGGCTGCACATGCCGGCGTCCAGCCAGATGGCGTTGCCCTCGCTCTTGCCGAACTTGGTGCCGTCGGCGTTGGTGATCAACGGGGTGCCAAGTGCGTGGACGCTCTTGCCCTCCACCTTGCGGATCAGTTCCGTGCCACTGGTGAGGTTGCCCCACTGGTCCGAGCCGCCGGTCTGCAGCACGCAGCCATAATCCCGGTAAAGCTGGAGGTAGTCCATCCCCTGCAGGATCTGGTAGCTGAACTCGGTGTAGCTGATGCCCTCATCCGAGCTCAGCCGGGACGCAACGGCGTCCTTGCGCAGCATGGTTCCCACACGGAAGTGCTTTCCCACGTCACGCAGGAAGTCAATGGCGCTCAGCGGCGCCGTCCAGTCCAGGTTGTTGACCATCCGGGCTGCGTTGTCACCCTCGAAGCTAAGGAACCGGCGGACCTGCGCCTGGAGGTAGCCCACCCACTCAGCGACGGTGTCCTTGGTGTTCAGGGTGCGCTCTGCTGTCGGGCGGGGATCGCCGATCATGCCGGTGGAACCGCCCACGAGCCCGAGGGGCTTGTGGCCGGCCAACTGCAGCCGCCGCATGAGCAGGAGCTGGACGAGGTTGCCCAAGTGCAGGCTCGGCGCGGTGGGATCGAAGCCGCAATAGTACGTCACAGGTCCGTCGGCGAGCAGTTTTTCGAGTTCTGCTTCATCGGTGGAGACGTGGACCAGGCCACGCCATTTCAGCTCCTGCCAGACATTGGCAAAAGTGGTGTCGTTCTGCTGCGATTCGAGGCTGTTGAGTTCTGGCACGCCTTCTAAGTTAGCAGTATTGCGGCAGGCAGGATCAGCGCTTGATCCCCGCCGGCACAGGTTCCGAAGCAATAAGCCGCAGCCGCTGGGTGGCGCGGGTCATCGCCACATACAGGTCCCCCACCTTGCCGTGTTCATGGTTCAGCATCATGGACGGCTCCAGCACCACGACGCCGTCGAACTCCAGCCCCTTGGCTTCCCGGGGGCTGATCACCACGATGTCCTGCTCATAGCTGCCTGCGCCTGTCCCCACACGGCGCCCGTAGGCGGCGCGGAGGGCCGCTGTGGCTTCCGGCAAAAAGGCGCCGTCCGCGATGACCGCGAGGAGTCCGCCGTCGAGCGCGTCCAGTTCCTCGGGGAGGACGTCAACCAGGCGGCTGACCACCTGGCCCGGATCCACCTCGTCAATGACAGGCGACCAGCGTCCTTCGCGGACAGCCTTGGGCGCCGAGACTACCAGTCCGGCCGCGTTGGCCATCCGGACGGCAGCCTCAGCAATCTGGGAGGGTGTCCGGTAGTTGACCGTTAGCTCCTCCAGCTGCCAGCGCTCACCGAACATGGGACCAAGCGCGCCCTGCCACGAATTTGCGCCGGCCACCGAACTCGTCTGCGCGATGTCCCCGACGATCGTGAAGGACTTAAGGGGGCAACGGCGGACCAGCAGGCGCCACTGCATGGGCGAAAGCTCCTGCGCCTCGTCCACCACGATGTGGCCAAAGGCCCAGGTGCGGTCGCTCGTGGCGCGCTCCGCGGCGGTCTGCCTTGTTTCCTGCTCCTGGTTCTGCTCGGCCAGTTCCTCGGCCGACATCAGCGGGTCCACGCCCGCCGCCTCCATGTTGACCAGCGTCTGCTTCGCGTTCGCAAGGTCCCGGGCGCGGTCGTGTTCCTGCTGGGCCAGCCCACGCCCCGCCGCCGGATCAAGCTCGCCGAGCAGCTCCGCAGCCTCATCCAGGAGGGGCACATCGGACTCTGTCCAGGGCGCGTCCGCTGGACGCAGCAGCAGGGCGCGCTCCGCCGGGGCAAGCTTGGGCGTGCAGGCTTCCAGGATGGCAGGCTTACTGAAGAGCTCGGAGATCAGTTTTTCCGGCGTCATGGGCATCCAGCAAAGGTTGAGGGCGATCCGCACGTCACGGGCGCTGCGCACGTCCTCGGCAAGGTAGGAGCGGTCGGCGTTGTTGCCGATGTTCCCGGCTTCCACGAGCTCCGTCATCTGTTCGGTCAGTTCCCGGAGCAGGATCTTGACGAACGTCACGCGTGCCTCGTTGTGGGGCTTGCCGGTGGAGCGTGCCCGTTCCCTTGCACGGCGCACCTGGCGCGGCGTCAGCACCAGTTTCCGGCCGTCGACTTCAAGGATCCGGTCCTCGGCGGGCAGCCGCTGCCGGTTGGCCACGGCATTAGCCACGACGCCGGCCATGTCCAGCCGTCCCTTGATGGCGGCAACCGCGGGGTCGGGCTCGGGGACAGCGTGGATTCCGGGCATGAGGCGGCCCAGGCTGGCCATGACCACGCCGGTCTCACCGAGGGATGGCAGCACCCGTTCGATGTACTTCATGAACGACGACGACGGGCCCACCAGCAGTACGCCGGCGGTCTTGAGGCGGTCGCGGTGGGTGTAGAGCAGGTAGGCGGCGCGGTGCAGGGCAACAGCGGTCTTGCCGGTACCGGGACCGCCCTGCACCACGAGCGCGCCGGAAATCGACGAACGGATGATCCGGTCCTGCTCGGACTGGATGGTGCTGACGATGTCCGACATCCGGCCGGTGCGCTTGGAGTTCAGCGCGGCGAGCAGGGCGCCTTCGCCCTGCAGCGATTCGTTGTCCGCAAGCATGTCCGCGTCAAGGACGTCGTCCTCGATGGCCTTGACCTCACGGCCCTGCAGGATGAGGTGCCGGCGGCGGCGGACGCCCTGGCGGTCAAACGCAGTGGCCTGGTAGAAATGGCCGGCCTCGGGCGCGCGCCAGTCCACCATGAGCCGTTGCAGGTCCTCCGTGGTGAGGCCAATGCGGCCAATGTACTGCGCTTCGCCGGAGTCCAGGTCCAGGCGGCCGAAGACCAGGCGGTCATCAACAGCATCGAGCTGGGCCAGGCGGTCCTCATACAGGGCAGCGAACGCATCACGCTCAGAGACGTTCTGCATGGTGCCCACAGCCCCGGCCCGGCGGACCTGGGCCAGTTGGCGCCGCTTTTCCTCGCGCAGCTCTTCCAGCCGCGCATACAGGCCGGCAACATAGTCCCGTTCGTGGGCCAAATCGGCGTCGAGCATTTAACGTTCCCCTATCGCAAAAGACAGACCTACCATTCTACAACCATTTCCGTTAACGCCCGTGAAACCCGGCCGGATCCGGTTTTGCCCTCCTGGGCTTGGCGGCCTTGTATTGGGAAACGGTGGGGTCGCCGGTGACCCAGAAACGCCAGGAATACCGGTCCGTTCCGCCGGCACCGGAGACTCCCACGCGGGGGCCCGAACTCACCCGTTGGCTGGTGCGGGGCGGAAGCACCAGCCCGAAAGGCGGCGCCAGTGCATCGCGGCCGCTGTCCGCCGTCGTCATGCCCATGGCTTTGGCCAGCCGCGCGGGCCCCCTTGCCAGGTCGGCAAGGTCCTTGGACGTGGGGCGCCGGCGCCGGGCCAGTTCCACGCCGTCTACGATCTCCCCGGCCCGCAGCAGGAGCGCAGAAGCCGTTCCTTCCGGTCCGCACACAAGGTTAGTGCAGTGATGCATCCCGTAGGTGAAGTAGACATACAGGTGCCCCGCCGGGCCAAACATGGGTGCGTTGCGGGGTGTGGGGCCCCGGTAGGTGTGAGAGCCGGGGTCCGGGTGGAGCGAATCCTCTGGCCCGAGGTAGGCCTCCACTTCGGTGAGCCGGACGGACACCACGCCTTCCCGGGACTCGTGCGTCAGCACCGCCCCCAGCAGCAGGGGCGCCAACTGGCGGGCATCTCCGGAAAGGAAATCCCGCAGCGATGTGCCGGCCAGCGGATTTCTGTTCATGGCCAGACTCTATCCAAAGCCGGCGGCCAACACCGGGCAATTTCGGTATGTGCAGGGTAAACGGCCGTGTCCGTTTTCCGCTAGCCCGGGTCCGGTGCGGCTGGCAGGATGGAGGAATGGACTTCTGGCAGCGCTACCGGGCAATCGATGCCAGGGACACCCGGTTCGACGGGCAGTTCTACACTGCCGTCCGGACCACGGGCATTTACTGCCGCCCCTCATGCCCGGCCCGGACTCCGAAGCCGGCCAACGTCACGTTCTACGAAACCTCCGCGGCGGCCCACGACGCCGGCTACCGGGCCTGCAAGCGCTGCCTTCCGGAGGCTGTTCCGGGGACACCCGCCTGGAACCTTCGCCAGGATGTTGCCGGGCGCGCCATGCGGCTCATCAACGACGGCGTGATCAACAGGGACGGCGTGGAGGGCCTGGCCGCCCGCCTGGGCTATTCATCCCGCCAGCTCAACCGCATCCTCAGCCAGGAACTGGGGGCGGGGACGCTGTCACTGGCCCGGGCCGGACGGGCGCAGACCGCCCGGACCCTGCTGGTGTCCACTTCCATGAAGCTTGCCGAGATCGCCTTCGCGGCCGGCTTCAGCAGCGTCCGCCAGTTCAACGACACCATGCTGGAGGTCTTCGACATGACCCCCACTGCCCTGCGCGCGGCGCGGCATCCGAAGGCCCCCGCCGGCTCCACCGCCATCACCCTCCGCCTCCCCTACCGGGAACCCTTCGACCCCGGGATTTTTACGTTCCTTGCCGTGCGCGCCCTCCCTGGCATCGAAACGGGCACCGCGGCGTCCTACGCCCGCACGCTGCGGCTTCCGCACGGGGACGCGAGGTTCCGGGTGGATTTCGACGACGGCGCTCCCGGGCGGCCGCTGACCCTCACCATCGGCGCGGTGGACCTCCGCGACCTGCCGGCCCTGCTGAGCCGCGTCCGGAGGCTGTTCGACCTGGACGCGGATCCGGTTGCCATCGACAGCGCGCTGGCCGGGGACGGCCGGCTGGCGGCCGCGGTGGCAAGCACCCCGGGGATCAGGATGCCCGGAGCGCTGGATCCCGCGGAGATGCTGGTCCGGGCGATGATCGGGCAGCAGGTCACCGTGGCTGCGGCGCGGACCGCACTCACCCAGCTGGCCGCGGTCGGACGCCCCAGCCAAAGCCCCGGCGACGGCCTTGACGGCATGTTCCCCACCGCAGCGGAGATTGCCGCGGACGGCCACGCCGCCCTGCGCGGGCCCCGGAAGCGAACCGAGGCACTCCGGGCAGCTGCCTCCGCGTTGGCGGAGGGTAGGCTCGATTTCGGTTACGGCGACGACCTGGCCAGCCTTGGCGCGAAGCTGCTGCCGCTGGCGGGGGTTGGACCATGGACGGTGGGCTACCTCGCCATGCGGGTGCTCGGCGCCCCGGACGTATTCCTTGCCAACGACGCGGCGGTACGGAACGGGATCAAGGCCCTGAGCGGTGCGGCCCACGGCGCGGCGGATGCGGAACCTGGTTTCCACGGTGCTGCGGTTCCAAGCCCGGACTTCCGTGAGGTCAGCCCGTGGCGCTCCTATGCCACCATGCACCTGTGGCGGGCGGCGGCGCGCCCTGCCGCGGCAGGCACCGGCACAGCAGGCACCAGCACAACAGGCACCGGCACAACAGAGAAGGCGAACCGATGAAGGCCCAGTTGCTCCAGATGTCCACCCCGGACGGACCGTTCGCCATCCTTGCCCGGGACGGCGTGGTCCTTTCCAGCGGCTGGACCGGCAATCCCGGCGACCTGACCGGCCAGGTCCACCCGTCCCTGCGGCCCGCCTCGATTGAAGTGGTCACCAGCCTGGGGGAAATCTCGGCTGCCGTGGAGGCGTTCTACTCGGGCGATCCGGCGCGGGCCATGCAGGTTCCCGTGCGGCAGAAGTCCGGGCCGTTCCGTGCCCACGCATGGGATGTGCTCCGGCTGGTGCAGCCTGGATCCCCCGTAACGTACACCGAGTACGCGGGGCTGGCCGGCAATCCCAAAGCGGTCCGGGCGGCCGCCAGCGCCTGTGCCTTTAATGCGGCAGCCCTGTTTGTGCCCTGCCACCGCGTGATCCGCACGGACGGTTCGCTGGGCGGCTTCCGCTGGGGACTGCCCATCAAGCAGAGCCTGCTGGCGCGCGAAGCCGCCTGAATCACTTGGGCGCGGGCGTTCCCGCAGGCCATGGCAGCAGCGCCGGCAGGTCCACGCCGTCGGCCGCTGCAGAAGCGCGCAGGCTCCCCAACGTGGGTTCGCGGCCGGCCAGCCACGCGGCGATGTCCGTGAGCATGCCGCTGACCACGGTGGACCGGTTGCCGCTGCCGACAGCCACGGGCGGCAGGCCAAGCGGCTGCAGCACCAGTTTCTCCCCTGGCGGGACGCGGGCTGCGAGGAAGTCGAACAGGTGCTCGCAGAACGGCCGGGTCCAGGTTTCCGCTCCCCTGCCGGTCAGGAGGTCGGAGTCATGGATGACGAGCTCGCGCCAGAGGGCCAGGCCGCCGTCCAGGACCACTCCACCTCGGTAGGAGATGGGCGCCCACCAGCCGGTGCGGTTGGCCGACGAGTCCTTGATGCCCGGCAGCGCATCGAACGCGCGCAGGGCCCGCTCCAGCGCCGCGGCCAGGTCCGCCCTGTGGGTGGCGGCGTCGTGGCCGGCCGCCATGTCGATCGCCTTGTTCCGGCCGTCCATTCCGCCGTCGTAGAGCTCGATGGTTTCCCCCCGGGCGGCGTGCTCGAGCTGCCGGGCCATGGCGTTGGAGATGCCCGTGAGATGCGCAAGGACGTGTCCCCGCGTCCAGCCGGGCAGGGCGGACGGAGCCTTCACGTCGTCGTCGGTGAGCTTGGCGGCGTCGGAGGTGACGTCGTCGGCAGCTGTGTGAAGCCCGGTGAGCAGGAGGTCGGGTTCGGGAGCGGTCATGCCGCCCAGCCTAGTCCAGCCGTGCGCCGTCCGCGCCCAAGCGGTGGCGGATATGGGAGCCGTCGTGGCTGGCCTGCCAGAACTCGATCTCCTCCGGGCGGATGGCATAGAGCTGCCAGTCAGGGTTTTCGCTGCCGTCAGCACGGGGCCGTTCGGCCCAGTCCGTGGACGAAGCTTCCGCGGACAATTCCGTCACGGGACCCAGCACACGGACCTGCCGGCCCAGCGACGGCCAGTAGAAGTTCAGGGCGGCGTAGGGGTTGGCGCCCAGTTCCCTGCCCTTGCGGGAGGTGCGGGACGTGGCGAAGTGCCAGCCGTCGTCGTCGATGTTCTTCAGGATCAGCATCCTCGACGAGGGCTGCTGCCCACCGCCGGAACCGCGGCCAACGGTGGCCAGGCTGCAGGCATGCGGCTGGAGTTCCCCTGCCGCCAGGGCTTCGTCCAGCCACTGCTTGAAGAGCAGTACCGGGTCCTGCGGCGACTTGTCGGGATCGAAGCCGGGCAGGTCGGATGGAAAGTCGGGCAGCGTGCGAAGGAACTTCCGGAAGGTTTCGCTCATTGCGCCATGGTAGCGGTGAGGCCACCCGCCCCAACACCCGATGCTCTCTCACTTAATGCATGAAAATTGGCAACGCTCCTGCACCCTATGCAGGAGCGTTGCCAGAAACTTTGCATTAAGTGAGAGAGCGTCCTAGCCGGCGTACTCCCGCACGCCGGCGAGTTCGGCTTCCAGCGCAGCGAGCTGGCGTTCGACGGCGGCGGGCGCCGTTCCGCCCTGCGAGTTGCGGCTGTTCAGGGAACCTTCCGTGGAGAGGACGGTGCGGACCTCCGGCGTGAGGTGCACCGAAATGGCCGCATACTCCTCATCCGTGAGGTCCCACAGTTCCACGCCGCGGGACTCGGCCTGCTTGACGGCTGCCCCGGAGAGTTCGTGCGCCTCGCGGAACGGCACGCCCTGGCGGACCAGCCATTCGGCGATGTCCGTGGCCAGCGCGAAGCCCTGGGGAGCCAGCGACTCCATCCGTTCGGTGTTGAACTTCAGGGTGGCGATCATGCCGGAGACGGCCGGGAGCAGCAGCTCCAGGGTGTCGGCGGCGTCGAACACCGGTTCCTTGTCCTCCTGGAGGTCGCGGTTGTAGGCCAGCGGCAGCCCCTTGAGCGTGGCCAGCAGCCCGGTCAGGTTGCCGATCAGGCGCCCTGCCTTGCCGCGGGCCAGCTCGGCCACGTCCGGGTTCTTCTTCTGCGGCATGATCGAGGATCCGGTGGAGTACGAGTCATGCAGGGTGACGAAGGAGAACTCCTTGGTGGCCCAGAAGATGACCTCCTCCGAAATCCTGGACAGATCCACACCGATCATGGAGCACACCCAGGCGAACTCGGCGAAGACGTCGCGGGACGCGGTACCGTCGATCGAGTTGTGGGTGGCCGAGAAGAAGCCCAAGTCCGCCGCCACAGCTTCCGGGTCCAGGCCCAGCGAAGAGCCCGCCAAGGCACCCGAACCGTACGGCGAAACCCCGGCGCGCTTGTCCCAGTCCTGGAGCCGCTGCACATCGCGCAGCAGCGCCCAGGCGTGGGCCAGCAGGTGGTGGCTGAGCAGCACCGGCTGGGCGTGCTGCAGGTGGGTGCGGCCGGGCATGGCCACACCATGGTGCGCCTTGGCCTGTTCCACCAGGGCATCCACCGTGGCCAGCACGCCGCGCGCGATGATTCTGGCGTGGTCACGGAGGAACATGCGGCCCAGCGTGGCCACCTGGTCATTGCGCGAGCGGCCGGCGCGGAGCTTGCCGCCCAACTGGGTCCCGGCACGCTCGATGAGTCCGCGCTCCAGCGAGCCGTGCACGTCCTCGTCGGACTCCGCGGGCAGGTAGGCGCCGGACGCAACGTCCTCATCCAGCCGCGCCAGGGCAGCCAGCATGCCTTCGAGTTCGGCGTCATCCAGCAGCCCGGCCTTGTGCAGCACGCGGGCGTGCGCCTTGGACCCGGCGATGTCGTAGCGGGCCAGCCGCCAGTCGAAATGAGTGGATTTGCTCAGGGCTGCCAGGGCATCGGCGGGGCCGCCGGCGAAGCGGCCGCCCCACAGTGCGCCAGCGTTTGTAGCTTCGGTCTTTTCCTCAGCCACAGGGCTACTTTCCCGCGACGCGGATGTCGCGGCCGGAGGCAACCTTGGCGGACATGCCCCACAGCTCGATGAAGCCGCGGGCCATGGACTGGTCGAAGGTGTCACCGGTGTCATAGGTGGCGAGGTTGAAGTCGTAGAGCGAGGTCTCGGAGCGGCGGCCGTTGACGATGGCCTGGCCGCCGTGCAGGGTCATGCGGATATCGCCGGAGACGTACTTCTGGGTGTCCTCGATGAAGGCGTCCAGGGAGCGCTTCAGCGGGGAGAACCACTGGCCGTCGTACACCAGTTCGGCCCAGCGCTGGCCGACAGTCGCCTTGAAGCGGGCCTGCTCCCGCTCGATGGTGATGTCTTCGAGGTGCTTGTGCGCGGTGATCAGGGCCATGGCGCCAGGGGCCTCGTAGATCTCGCGGGACTTGATGCCCACCAGGCGGTCCTCGACGACGTCGATGCGGCCCACGCCCTGGGCGCCGGCGCGGCGGTTGAGTTCCTTGATGGCCTGCAGCGGGGTGACCTTCACGCCGTCGATCGCCACCGGCACGCCGGCTTCGAAGGAGATGGTGACTTCATCCGGGGCCGGCGGGAATTCCGGGGTGGCGGTGTAGTCGTAGATGTCCTTGGTGGGTGCGTTCCAGATGTCCTCGAGGTAGCCGGTTTCCACGGCGCGTCCCCAGACGTTCTGGTCAATGGAGTACGGGTTTTTCTTGGTGGTCTCGATGGGCAGGCCCTTTTCCTCGGCGAAGGCGATGGCCTTGTCGCGGGTGAGGGCGAGGTCGCGGACCGGGGCGATGCACTTCAGGTCCGGGCCGAGGGTCTGGATGCCCACTTCGAAGCGGACCTGGTCGTTGCCCTTGCCGGTGCAGCCGTGGGCAACTGTGGTGGCGCCGAATTCGCGGGCAGCCTTGACCAGGTGCTTGACAATCACCGGGCGGGAGATGGCGGACACCAGGGGGTAGTGGCCCTGGTAGAGGCCGTTGGCCTTGAGCGTGGGGACGCAGTACTCGTTGGCGAACTCGTCGGAGGCGTCGGCCACGTAGGCTTCGACGGCGCCGCAGCCCAGGGCACGCTGGCGGATGGTCTCCAGGGATTCGCCGCCCTGTCCGACGTCGACCGCCACGGCGATGACCTCGGCGCCGGTGGCTTCGCCGATCCAGCCGATGGCTACTGAGGTGTCCAGGCCGCCTGAGTAGGCCAGCACGATACGTTCAGTCACTTGGATGCTCCTTGGGATTGGGGGTTGTAGATGTTGTCTTCAAGCTTATTGCCCGGCTTCTTCAGCCAGTTGCAGGAACCTGGCGGCGAGGTCCTGGCCGCCCTGCGGATCCCGCGAGACCAGCAGCACGGTGTCATCCCCGGCGATGGTCCCCAGGATGGACGGCATCACCGAGTGGTCAATGGCCAGTGCCAGGAAGTTGGCGGCGCCCGGCGGGGTGCGGAGCACGGCGATGTTGGCTGAGGCTTCCGCGGTGACCAGCAGTTCGCTGCAGAGCCTGGCCAGCCGCGCATCCAGGATCTCCTGGCTCACGCCGCTTTTGGCAGCCCGTTCGCCGCCCTCGCCGGGGACGGCGTACACCAGCACACCCTCCTTGCCGCGGACCCGGACCGCGCCGAGTTCCACGAGGTCCCGCGACAACGTCGCCTGGGTGACCTGCACGCCGTCGTCCGCCAGCAGGGCTGCCAGCTCCGCCTGGGAACGCACGGACTCCCCCGTCAGGATGGCGGCGATCCGGGCCTGGCGGGCCGTTTTGGTGGCCGGGCTGGAGCCCGGCGACGCCGGTTGGGCAGACACTAGAACGTGCTCTCCCCGGTGCCTTCAACCGGAGCGAGGCCGTCCACGAACGCCAGGCCGGAGCGGTGCATCAGCCACGCCATCAGGGCCTTCTGGGCGTGCAGCCGGTTTTCGGCCTCATCCCACACGATTGACTGCGGACCGTCAATGACGCCTGCCGAAATTTCGTACCCGCGGTACGCGGGGAGGCAGTGAAGCACGACGGCGTCTTCCGCAGCGTGTGCCATGGCGGCCTCATCCACGGTGTATTCGCGGAACAGCTTCATCCGCTCCGCCTTTTGGGCTTCCTGGCCCATGGACACCCACGTGTCCGTTGCCACGACGTCGGCCCCTTTCAAGGCCTCCGCCGCGTCAGTGGTGACCAGCACCGAACCGCCGGTCTCCGCGGCGCGTTCCTCCGCGGCAGCAACGATGTCCGCCGCGGGGAGGTAGCCTTCGGGCCCGGCAATCCGGACATGCATCCCGGCCGTGACCCCGGCCAGCAAGTAGGAGTTCGCCATGTTGTTGGCGGCGTCGCCCAGGTAGCTCATGGTGAGCCCCTTGAGTTCGCCCTTGTGCTCCTTCACGGCCAGCAGGTCGGCGAGCAGCTGGCACGGGTGGTAGTCGTCGCACAGGGCGTTGATGACCGGCACCCGGGAGTTCTCGGCCATGGCCTCCAGGCCGGCATGGGCGCCGGTCCGCCACACAATGGCGGACACCATGCGTTCCAGGACCTTGGCGGTGTCCTCCACGGACTCCTTGTGGCCGATCTGTGCCTCGCCAGGGTTGATGATGAGCGCGTTGCCGCCCATGTCCGCGATGCCGGTGGCGAACGAAACCCGGGTCCGGGTGGACGTTTTGTCGAAGATCACGGCGACTGTCTTGCGGCCGTTGCCCTCGGCGGCGAACGGCTGGACGCTGTACGGCGCGGCCTTCATGCGCGCGGCGAGATCCAGGACCTCGGCCTGCTCTGCCGGGCTGAGGTCCGTGTCCTTGAGGAAGTGCCGGGTGGTGCCGGTGGCTGTTGTCACTGGGCGTCCTTAGCTGCTTGGAGGATGGCCGGGAAGGCGGCCAGGAAAGTGTCTGCCTGCGCTGCAGTGAGGACCAGCGGCGGCGCAAGGCGGATGGTCCGCGGACCCGGGCTGTTGACGATGAAACCGGCGTCCAGGCCGGCCTGCACCACGGCCGGGGCCACGTCCGCGTCGAGGTCGAAGCCGATCAGCAGGCCTTCGCCCCGGACTTCAGTGACGCCCGGGATGGCTGCCAGCCCCGAGCGCAGGTGCTCCCCCACGGAAGCCACGTTTGCCAAGATATCCTGGCTTTCGATTGCGTGGAGCGTGGCGAGGGCAGCTGCCGTGGCCACCGGGTTGCCGCCGAACGTGGTGCCGTGCTGGCCGGCGGACAGCAACGACGACGTGTGGCCGCCGAAGGTGACCAGCGCACCGATCGGGAAGCCCCCACCCAGTCCCTTGGCCAGGGTGACGGCATCGGGCATGATGTCGGCGTCCTCGCTGGCAAGCCACTTTCCGGTGCGGCCAATACCGGTCTGTACCTCGTCCAGGATCAGCAGTGCCCCTACCCTGGCAGTCAGCTCCCGCGCGGCCCGAAGGTACCCGGGCGGCAGGGGCCGGACGCCCGCCTCGCCCTGGATGGGCTCCAGGAAGACGGCGGCCACGGTTACGTCCACGGCGGCCTTGAGCGCCTCGACGTCCCCGAACGGGATGTGCACCACACCGCCGGGCAGCGGCTCGAACGGCTCGCGGTAGGCCTCTTTGGCAGTCAGGGCAAGAGCGCCCATGGTCCTGCCGTGGAAGGCGCCTTCGAGGGCGATGATTTTGGTCCGCTTGGCGCCGCTGCCACCCGTGTTGCGGCGGGCCAGCTTGAAGGCTGCCTCGTTCGCTTCCGTGCCGGAGTTGGTGAAGAACACCTTGGAGCCGGCCGGCGCCTGGGTGAGGGCCAGGAGTTTTTCAGCCAGGGCGATCTGCGTGGGGCTGGTGAAGAAGTTGGAGACATGCCCCAGCGTGGCCAGCTGGCTGGAGATCACGGACGTGACGAAGGGGTTCGCGTGGCCCAGGGCGTTGACCGCAATCCCGCCAAGGAGGTCCAGGTATTCCTTGCCGTCCGCATCCCAGACCAGGCAGCCGGCGCCGCGGACCAGCACACGCTGCGGGGTGCCGAATACGCCCATCAGGGAGGTGGAGTAGCGTGCCAGCCACTCGGATCCGGCATGGCCTATGGTCTCCACGAGCTCTGTCACTGATGACTTTTCCAGCGCGTTCATGCGTTGATCTCCTCGTCCGGGACTACCTGTGTGCCGATGCCCGCCGTCGTGAATGTTTCAAGAAGCATGGAGTGGGGCAGGCGCCCGTCCACGATGTGCGCGCGTTCCACGCCCTCGTCAATGGCCTTCAGGCAGGCTGTCATTTTGGGGATCATGCCTGATTCGAGCCGCGGAAGCATGTCCCGCAGCTCCGAGGCCGTGAGGGAGGAAATGAGGGAGGACTTGTCCGGCCAGTTGGCGTACAGCCCTTCGACGTCGGTCAGGATCACCAGTTTGGAGGCGCCCAGCGCCGAGGCGACGGCCGCCGCGGCGGTGTCCGCGTTGACGTTGAGGACCTGGCCGGTGGGCTGGAAGCGGGCGGTGCCGGCCACGCCTTCTCCGCCGTCCACGATCTCCGGGGCAACTGTGGAGATCACCGGAATGCGGCCGGCGCCGAGGATGTCCTCGATGCCTGCGGGGTCGACGCCGACCACCTCGCCTACCAGACCGAGGTCCACTTCTTCGCCGTCCACCACAGTGCCGGTCCGGACGGCGCGCAGCAGCCCGCCGTCTTCTCCGGACATGCCCACCGCGTAGGGGCCGTGGGAGTTGATGAGTCCCACCAGCTCACGCCCCACCTGGCCGGTGAGGACCATGCGGACCACGTCCATGGCTTCAGGCGTGGTGACGCGGAGGCCGCCCTTGAACTCGGACTCGATCCCAAGCCTGCCCAGCATGGAGTTGATCTGCGGGCCGCCGCCGTGGACCACCACGGGGTGGATGCCCACGTGATGGAGAAAGACAATGTCCTCGGCAAAGGCGCGGCGGAGGTCATCGTTGACCATGGCGTTGCCGCCGTACTTGATCACCATGGTGGTGCCGGCGAAGCGCTGGATCCAGGGCAGGGCCTCGATCAGGGTTGCCGCCTTATCCTGGGCGTCGGACATGCTGGTGGTTTCACGCGTCTGGGTGTTCATGCTGTCACTTTCCACAACGGTTCCTGCCGGGGGCGGGCCCTAGCTCGAGTAGGCGCTGTTCTCGTGCACGTAGTCGTGGGTGAGGTCGTTGGTCCAGACGGTGGCCTCGGCGTCGCCGGCCTGCAGGTCTATTTCCACCAGCACTTCGCGCGGTTCCAGGTTCACAAGGCTCCGGTCGTCGCCGATGCTGCCGTTCCGGCAGATCTGGACGCCGTTCATGGCCACATTGAGCTGGTCAGGCTCGAATTCGGCGTCCGTGGTTCCGACGGCGGAGAGTACCCGGCCCCAGTTGGGGTCCTTGCCGAAGATGGCGGCCTTGAAAAGGTTGGAGCGGGCCACGGACCGGCCCACGGTCACGGCATCGGCTTCACTGGCGGCGTTGAAGGTCCGGATGGCGATGTCGTGGCTGGCGCCTTCGGCGTCCGCAATGAGCTTCCGCGCCAGTTCGGCACAGACCTTGGTCAGGCCTTCGCTGAACGCTTCGGCGGAGGGAACAGCACCGGAGGCACCGGAGGCCAGCAGGACCACGGTGTCGTTGGTGGACATGCAGCCGTCCGAGTCTGCGCGGTCGAAGGTGACGTGCGTGGCATCGCGGAGGACGACGTCGAGCATTTCCGCTGCAACCTCCGCATCCGTAGTGAGGACCACCAGCATGGTGGCCAGGCCCGGAGCGAGCATGCCGGCACCCTTGGCGATGCCGCCAATGCTGAATTCCTGGCCGTCGGCGTCGCTGCCGATATACAGCGCCGATTTTGGCACCGAGTCGGTGGTCATGATGGCCATGCCTGCCTCGGGCCCGCCGTCGTCGCTCAAGGCTGCAGCTGCTGCCTCCACGCCGGGGAGGATCTTGTCCATGGGCAACTGCTCCCCGATCAGGCCGGTGGAGCAGACAAACACGTCCGTGGCCGAGATGCCCAGCACCTCGGCCACCTTTTCGGCCGTGGTGTGCGTGTTCTGGAAGCCGGTGGGCCCGGTGCAGGCGTTGGCGCCGCCGGAGTTGAGGATGACTGCGTCCACCCGGCCGTCGGAAACCACCTGGCGGGACCAGTGGACCGGCGCCGCAGCCACCCGGTTGCTGGTGAAGACTGCAGCGGCAGCCTTGGAGGGACCGTCGTTGACCACCAGGGCAAGGTCCGGGTTGCCGGAGGCCTTAAGTCCTGCGGTGACGCCGGAGGCCCGGAATCCGGAAGGGGCGGTAATGGTCACGGAGCTACTCCCTGCAGGTCAAGGCCGGCGGTTTCCGGCAGGCCAAGTGCGATGTTCATGGACTGGACGGCGCCGCCGGCCGTTCCTTTGGTGAGGTTGTCGATCACGCAGGTAACGATCACCCGCCCGGTGTGGGCGTCGAAAGCCAGCTGCATGGCCGCGTGGTTGGACCCCTGCACGGATTTGGTGCCGGGCCACTGTCCCTCCGGCAGGACGTGCACAAAGGGTTCGTTGTCGTAAGCGTCGGTCCACGCCTGGCGCAGCTGCCCGGCCGTGGTGCTGTTTAGTGCCTGCGGCTTTACCCTGGCGGTCGCAGTCGTCAGGATGCCGCGGCTCATGGGCGCGAGGGTGGGCGTGAAGGACACCGTCACCGGCTCCCCAGCCGCATTGGACAGGCCCTGTTCAATTTCGGGCGTGTGCCGGTGGCCGCCGCCCACGCCGTAGGGGCTCATGGAGCCCATCACTTCGGCGCCGATCAGGTTCACTTTCGCCGCCTTGCCCGCACCGGAAGTGCCGGACGCGGAAACGATCACGACGTCGTCGGGTTCCAGGAGGCGCGCGGCGAACCCCGGCGCCAAGGCGAGCAGGGCCGACGTCGGGTAGCAGCCGGGCACGGCGATGCGGTTTGCGCCCTTCAGGGCCTCGCGCTGGCCTGGGAGTTCGGGCAGTCCGTACGGCCAGGTGCCCGAGTGGGCAGAGCCATAAAACTTCTCCCATGCCGCGGGATCCTCGAGGCGGTGGTCCGCCCCGGCGTCGATGACGACAGTGCCTTCCGGGAGCTGCGCCGCGATCTCCGCGGAGGCACCGTGCGGCAGCGCGAGGAACACGACGTCGTGGCCGGAGAGGTTCTCCACGGTGGTGTCCTCGAGGATGCGGCTTGCGAGTCCGTGCAGGTGGGGCTGCAGCTCGCCGAGCCGGGAGCCGGCATTGCTGTGGGCGGTGATGGCTCCGATCGTGACATCCGGGTGCCCGGCGAGGAGGCGCAGGACTTCTCCCCCGGCATAACCGCTGGCGCCTGACACTGCAACAGAAATAGTCATGGCCTCCACCTTACAGCAAGAATATTCACTAGCTCCGATATTTATGCACAAAGTTATCCAGTGTCGGCTCGTCGGCCGGGATCATGCGGGGTTTCCCTGCAGGCTTTCCCTGCAAGCTTTCCCTGCAAGCTTTCCCTTCGGGGTTTGCCTAGGATGGAGCGTGCAGCCGGGGCTGGAAAGGCCGGGCCCGGGGAAGGAGAACCATGACGCATGCAATCGTCGCACGGCAGGCAGGCGGCCCGGAAGTCCTCGAATACGCAGAGGTGGACCCGCCGGTCCCGGGCCCCGGCCAGTTGCTGGTCAAAGTGGGCGCGGTGGGGGTCAATTTCATCGACACCTACAAGCGCAGCGGCGTGTATAAGGTCGCGTATCCCTTTACTCCGGGGTCTGAAGCAGCGGGCACGGTTGCCGGACTGGGCGAAGGGGTGACCGGCTTCGCCGAAGGAGACCGCGTGGCCACCGCCGAGGGCACGAACTGCTACGCCGGCTATGCCGTGGTGGATGCGGACAAGGCCCTGCCCGTGCCCCAAGGCCTCGACGACCCCACCGCCGCCGCCCTCCCGCTGCAGGGAATGACCGCGCATTTCCTGATGAACTCCACTTTCAAGGTGGAGCCGGGGCACACCGTACTGCTCCACGCCGGCGCGGGCGGTGTTGGCCTGCTGATGCTCCAGCTGCTCAAAGCCAAAGGCGCCACCGTGGTCACCACGGTATCCACGGATGAAAAGGAGCGGCTAGCCCTCGACGCCGGCGCGGACCATGTGCTGCGCTACAGCGGATTTACCGAGACCGTCAGGGACATCACCAACGGCAGGGGCGCCGACGTGGTGTACGACGGCGTCGGAAAGGACACCTTCGACGGCTCGCTGGCCGCCCTGCGCATCAGGGGCACGCTGGTGCTTTTCGGCGCCGCCTCGGGTCCTGTTCCCCCGGTGGACCCGCAACGGCTCAACGCCGGCGGCTCGCTCTTCCTGACCCGGCCCACGATCGCGCACCACCTCCTGGACGCCGCGGAACGGCGCTGGCGCTCGGACGAAATTTTCGCCGCCGCCGCCGCCGGCAGCCTGAAGGTGAGGGTGGGCGGAAAGTACCCCCTGGCCGAGGCCGCCCAGGCGCACCGCGACCTTGAAGGTCGCCGCACCACCGGCAAGGTGGTCCTGATTCCGTAGGTCGGCAGGTTTCGGGGGCGCACACTAAGGAAGCACCATGAACAAATGTCGAACAAGGGATGGACAGCGGGCAAACCCGGACACTTTCCGTTCATCTTGCCCCGGCACACTGCACAGGTGACCGAGCAACAAAGCAGCAGCCGGGCAGCCGACGGCATTGCCGCGGAACCAGCCCCGGAACAGGCCCCGGACAAGATGCAGGGGCGGGCCCGCTACCAGCCGCAGCTGGCCGGCGCTGCTGCCGCTCCCCCGGCCCGGACACTGGTGGACATCCTGCTGGAGACGGCGGAACGTTTTCCCGATGCCTCAGCCCTCGACGACGGCCGGAGGTCCCTGAGCTACGCCCAGCTGCTGGCGGAAGTCCGCTCCGCCGGGCGGGCGATGCACCTTGCCGGACTGGGCGCCGGCGACAGGATCGGCGTGCGGATCCCCTCCGGCACCAACCGGTTGTACGTTTCCATCCTTGCCATCCTGCTCATCGGCGCCGCCTATGTCCCCGTCGACGCGGACGATCCCGAAGAGCGCGCACGGCTCGTGTTCGCTGAAGCCGGGGTGGCCGCCGTCGTCACGGAAAAGGGAATCACCGTCAATGGCAGCCGGCCCACACCATACCCTGCGGCCCGGACCGCGGATGTGGACGACGACACCTGGGTGATTTTCACGTCCGGCTCAACCGGGACCCCGAAGGGCGTTGCCGTACGGCACCGTTCTGCTGCCGCCTTCGTTGACGCCGAGGCCCGGATCTTCCTCACGGCGGAGCCGATCGGAACGGCGGACCGGGTGCTTGCCGGGCTGTCGGTGGCGTTCGACGCGTCCTGCGAGGAGATGTGGCTTGCCTGGCGGCACGGCGCCTGCCTGGTCCCTGCTCCCCGTGCCCTGGTGCGAACGGGCATGGATCTGGGCCCCTGGCTCATCAGCCATGGGATCACGGTTGTGTCCACCGTCCCCACCCTTGCTGCCCTCTGGCCCGCCGAAGCGCTCGAAAACGTCCGGCTGCTGATCTTCGGCGGGGAGGCATGTCCGCCGGAACTCGCGGAACGGCTGGCCGTTGACGGCCGGGAAGTATGGAACACGTATGGCCCCACCGAGGCCACCGTGGTGGCCTGCGCTGCACCCCTGCGCGGGCCGGGTCCGGTGCGGATCGGCCGTCCGCTCGATGGCTGGGATCTGGCTGTGGTGGACGAGGCAGGAATTCCTGTTCCCGAAGGAGGCATTGGCGAACTCATCATCGGCGGCGTGGGGCTTGCCCGCTACCTGGACGCGGCCAAGGACGCCGAAAAGTACGCGTCCCTTCCCGCGTTTGGCTGGGACCGCGCCTACCGCTCGGGAGACCTTGTCCGCTACGAAGCCGAGGGCCTCATCTTCATGGGCCGTGCCGATGAACAGGTCAAGCTGGGTGGCCGCCGGATCGAACTCGGTGAAGTCGACGCAGCCCTGCAGGCCCTGCCGGGCATCGCGGGCGCTGCTGCCGCCGTCCGGACGACGGCGGCCGGGAACCAGATCCTGGTGGGGTACCTTGCGCCGGCGGGACCCGCCGGGCCCGACCTGGCCGCCGCCCGCAAGCTCCTCGCCGACACCCTCCCGGCTGCGCTGATTCCGCTGCTGGCCGTCGTCGACTCCCTGCCGACCAAGACCAGCGGCAAGGTGGACCGCCACGCCCTGCCCTGGCCGCTCGCGGGCAGCGGGGACGACGAAGCAGACAGGGCCCCGCTGGACCTTCCCGATGACGCCCAATGGATCGTCGAGCAGTGGGGCGCGGTCCTTGGCAGCAAGGCAGCCAGCCTCGACGCGGATTTCTTTGCTGCCGGGGGCGGGTCCCTTGCCGCGGCGCAGCTCGTCTCTGCGCTGCGGGTCCGTTATCCCACCATCACCGTGGCAGACATCTACGCCACGCCCCGCGTCGGGGCCCTGACCGATGTGGCGCGGCAGTCGCTGCCGGACGGCACGCCCGCCGGTCCGGCCCAGGCGCGCACTGTCCGTCCGACCGCCCGGAAGTCCCAGGTTTTCCAGACGCTGATGGGCGTCCCGCTGCACATCCTCGTGGGCATGCGGTGGCTGACCTACCTGATGGCGGCCAACAACCTGCTCGCCGGGCTGGCCGGCTTCACCGCCGCAGCCACGGTGTCCTGGTGGTGGGTGGGTGCTTCCTGGCTGGTGTTCGTCAGCCCTGCCGGGCGTATGCTCCTCTCCGTCGCAGCAGCCCGGCTCCTGCTCCGGAACGTTCAGCCGGGCACCTATCCCAGATCGGGGAAAGTCCATCTCCGGCTCTGGCTGGCTGAGCAGATCCAGGACCTTGCAGGAGCGGTCAGCCTGGCAAGCGCACCCTGGGTGCCGTACTACGCCCGCGCCCTCGGCGCGAAGATCGGCAGCAACGTCAACCTGCACTCGCTGCCGCCAGTGACCGGGCTGCTTTCGCTGGGCACCGGAGCCAACGTGGAGCCCGAAGTGGACCTTTCAGGATGGTGGATCGACGGTGACAACGTGCACATCGGAGCAATCCGGATCGGCGCAGGCGCCACCGTGGGGGCCCGGAGCACCCTGATGCCCGGCGCCAGCATCGGCGCCGGCGGCCAGGTGGAGCCCGGTTCGGCGGTCCTGGGCAAGGTCAAGGCAGGCCAGGTTGTGGCCGGCTCGCCGGCAGAACGCCGGGGCAAAGCAAAACAGAACTGGCCGGCCCACCCCGCCACCGGCGCATTGCCGGCACGGCTCTGGTTTACGGCCTTCGCGGCAGCCAGCGCACTGCTGGCCATGATCCCCTACCTTTCCGCGGGGGCTGCCTGCCTGGTGGCCTTCCTGTTCATCAGGGGCCACAGCTCACTGTCCGGGGCCTGGCTTCCCCTGCTCGCCTCCCTGCCCCTTGCCGCCCTGGCCTGGTTCGCGGCCAACCTGCTGCTGGTCCTGGGAACCACCCGCCTGCTCGGGCTGGGCCTGCGTGAAGGCTACTACCGCGTGCGAAGCCGGATCGGCTGGCAGATCTGGGCTACCGAACGTGTGCTGGACCTGGCCCGGGACCTCCTGTTTCCCGTCTACGCCAGCCTCTTCACGCCCGTCTGGCTTCGCCTGCTGGGAGCAAAGGTCGGCAAGAACGTGGAAGCCTCCACCGTGCTGCTGGTTCCCAAGATGACCACCGTGGGAGAGGGCGCGTTCCTGGCCGATGACACGATGGTGGCATCCTACGAGCTGGGTGGGGGCTGGTTGCGGATCGCGCCGGCCAAGATCGGCAAGCGCTCCTTCCTGGGCAACTCGGGCATGACGGGAGCGGGCCGCAATGTGCCCAAGAACTCGCTGGTGGCCGTCCTGTCCGCGACGCCGTCGAAGGCCAAGTCCGGTACCTCCTGGCTGGGAAGCCCTCCTGTCCGGCTGCGGCGCACGGCCATCGCCTCGGACAGTTCGCTCACCTACCAGCCGCCTCCCAGGTTAAAGATGGCACGTGCATTGTGGGAGGCCTGCCGGTTCATTCCCGTAGCGCTCACGGTGGGCCTCGCCGCTGGTGTGCTGCTTGCCCTGGACTGGCTGGCCGCGACCTTCAACTACGGCGCAGCGGCCCTGCTCGGCGGAGTGGTGATGCTGCTGGCCGGTGCCGTCGCCGCCGCCAGTGCCGTGGTTGCCAAATGGCTGCTCATCGGCCGCATTCGGGCCGGGGAACACCCGCTGTGGAGCTCGTTCATCTGGCGGAACGAAGTGGTGGATACGTTCATAGAAATGGTCAGCGCCCCGTGGTTCGCCCGGGCCGCCACCGGCACGCCGGCCCTTGTATGGTGGTTGCGCGGACTGGGCGCCAGGATCGGACCCGGAGCATGGTGCGAGAGCTACTGGCTGCCGGAAGCCGACCTCGTCACCCTTGGAGCGAACTCCACCGTCAACCGCGGTTGCGTGGTGCAAACGCACTTGTTCCACGACCGCATCATGAGCATCGGCCCTGTTACGCTCGAAGACGGCGCAACGATGGGACCGCACGGTGTCATCCTCCCGCAGGCGCGCATCGGCCACGGCGGAACGGTGGGACCGGCCTCCCTGGTCATGCGCGGGGAAACGGTTCCGGCCGGAACCTACTGGATGGGCAACCCCGTCAGTCCATGGGCCGGCCCCGGTGTTCCTGCACCCCGCCAGAAGTAAGTACCCGCCACTTTTGTGATTGAGGCCCGCGTCCATGAGTCTTCCTGAACCAGCAACTTCCGGACCTTCGGCCGGGACAGCCATCCCGGGAGTGCTGTCCGACCCCTACATGCCGGGCCACGGTACCGACTCGTACCGTGTGTCCCGCTACGAACTGGACCTCGACTACCGGATGGCCGCCAACCGGCTCAGCGGCCGTGCCCTCATTCACGCCACGGCAGCCCGCCAAACGTCCGCCGTCGTCCTGGACCTGGCAGGTCTTCGCGCCGTTAAGGTGCAGCTGAACGGGAGGCGCGTGCGGAGGTTCTCGCAGCGCGCCGAACAACTGGTGGTCCAGCTGGACGCCGGCCTCGCCGCCGGGGAAACGTTCACCGTAGACGTCCGTTACGAGGGCAATCCTGCTCCGCGCCGCGGGCTGTGGGGCGAGGTGGGCTGGGAGGAACTGACCGACGGCGTGCTGGTGGCCGGCCAGCCGAACGGCGCACCGTCCTGGTTTCCGTGCAACGACCATCCGCGGAGCAAGGCAAGCTACCGGATCACGGTAACTACCGACGCCAATTACCGTGCCGTCTGCAACGGCCGGCTGGTAGGGCACAGCATCAGGGCCAGCCGGGAGACCTGGACCTACGAGCAGGAGGAGCCCATGGCCACCTACTTGGCCACGGTCCAGATCGGGCGCTATGACTCCCTGGTCCTTGACCCGGGTGACGCCCCGGGAGGCGTGCTCCAAACCGCGGCGGTCCCGCCTGCACTGGCAGGCGCCGCCCGCGAGGGGCTGCGCCTGCAGCCCGAGATGATGCGCACCTTCGTCAGATGTTTCGGGCCCTACCCCTTTTCCGGATACACGGTTGTGGTGGCGGACGATGTCCTGGAAATTCCGCTCGAAGCCCAGACCATGGCCATACTGGGCCGGAACCACCTCAGCCTGGACTGGGATGCCCAGCGCCTGATCGCCCATGAACTCTCGCATCAGTGGTTCGGAAACTCCCTGACAGTCCGCGGGTGGCACGACATTTGGCTGCACGAGGGGTTTGCCTGCTACGCCGAGTGGCTCTGGTCGGAGGCGGCCGGGGTGATGACCGCCCAGGACAGGGCGGCCGCGGCCTGGCGCAGGCTTTCCGCCGCCGGGAAGGACCTGCTCATCGGCGACCCCGGACCGGCCCTGATGTTTGACGACCGTGTTTATAAGCGCGGGGCCCTGGCGCTGCATGCACTCCGCATGCATTGCGGGGACCTTGCGTTCTTTACCCTGCTGCAGGAATGGACCAGGACGCACCGCCACAGCTCAGTCTCAACGGCCGACTTCATCCTGTTGGCCAACGGTGTAGCGGGCATCGACGCCGAAGCAGTCCTCCACCCCTGGCTCTTTGAACTCGCGCTCCCGCCGTTGCCTGCCGCGCGAAGCCGGCTGGGCTAGTCCAAGGCCACAGCGGCAACCAGCGACGCCGGCAGCCCCGTAGCAGAGGACGGCAGGTCCCGCACCCCACGTTCCTCCAGTGCGGCTACCGTGCGGGGATCCACCCGGAGCCCCTCGCCGGTCATCTTGAGCCAGGCCTCCTTCCGGCTCCAGAGCCGGGCACGTTCCCGCAGGAGTGCCTTTCCTGCCAGCCCCGCGAGGGTGAGCCCCTCCGCGCGGGACAACGCCACGGCATCGAACCCGTCGAAGCCAAGGCGTTCCGGATTTTCGGCGTCCACGCCCAGCCGTTCCCCCCTGCCCGGCGAAGTGACCGCCGCGAGCAGCACCCAGTTCCCGGTCCTGGCCGTGCTCAGCAGCAGTGGCAACGGACGGCCCCGATGCGTGAAGCCCGGCCGGCCGTGGGAGAGTCCGGGCCCGGAACCGCATTGGGGGCAGGAGTAGGAGGACCGTAGCTGCGATGCCGGCAGATCGAGCACGTCGCCCGCAAAACGGCGCAGTGCTGCCCTGCCGGCCAGGAAACGCTGTGCAGCGGCCGGCTCCATGGCTGCGGCCCGCAGTTCCTCGGCGGGTTCAGGGACGAATCCCTCCGGGCCGTCCGGATGCGCCTGCGGGCAGCGGACATCGGTTGCGATATCCACTGCCCGCAGGGTCAGCCTGGCGTCCATGGGACCTGGGTACTGCCCGCCTAGCGCTGGACTGCGCCGAAACGCTCAGCGGCCAGGGCCACGGCGCTCTCGCGCGCGGCCGACGCCTCGTCCGCCGTCAGCGTGCGGTCGTCGGCACGGAACCGGAGTCCGAAGGCCAGGGACTTCTTGCCCTCCTCGATCCCCTTGCCGGCGTAGACGTCGAAGAGCGCAACGTCCTCCAGCAGTTCACCGGCCCCCTCGCGGAGCGCGGCCAGCACCTCATCGGCCGGAATCCCGGCGGGAACCACCAGAGCCACGTCCTGGGTAGCCACCGGGAACGTGGAGATGTGCCGCGCCACGATGACATCAGGCGCAGCCTCGAACAGCGCGTCGGCGTTCAGCTCCAGTGCAACCGAGCGTGCAGGCATGTCGGAAGCCGCCAGCAGCTTGGGGTGCAGTTCACCTGCATAGCCCACTACTTCGCCCGAGCGCAGGGACAACCGGGCGGCACGGCCCGGGTGGAACGC
Organism: Arthrobacter sp. AB6; assembly: GCF_031844545.1. NCBI lineage: Bacteria > Bacillati > Actinomycetota > Actinomycetes > Micrococcales > Micrococcaceae > Arthrobacter > Arthrobacter sp. AB6. The sequence continues at coordinate 241,020 of NZ_JAUZVL010000004.1, read as the reverse complement.
CTGGTGCGCACCCTGGCTGACCACAATGTCCACGCCCAGGACGTCCCCGGCGAGGCGGGCGATGTCCACGGCGTCAGCCCAGTCCCACAACCGCGGCGTGTGGCCTGCGGCGGCGGGCGAATCATGGCCCGTGAGGACGGCGGCAAGGTGGAACGGCTGGTCGGGAACGCCGTCGTACAGCGCATCCAGCACCTCATCGGCAGGCTTAACGCCCAGTGGCGGGATTGAGTCCGTGCCCGTTACTTCGGCGGGCAGGAACACCAGGCCCGATTCGAAGAGTGCCAGATCCCGGAATCCACGGGAGTGGTTCCGTTTCGCCACCTCAATCAGCCCGGGCAGGATGGAAGTGCGCAGGAAGCCCTGCTCCTCACTGATCGGGTTGGCCAGCTTGACCGCGGTCCGGACGGAGCCCTCTTCCGGCACGCCGAAGGTGTCATTGGCCGCCTTGGACACGAAGGGGTAGGCCAGGACTTCGGTGAGCCCGGCATCAGCCAGCGCCTGGATCAGGCGGCGGCGCTGCTGCTGTACGCGCGTCAGGCCGCGGCCGGGAGGCGCCACAGGCAGCGTCGCGGGAATCTGGTCGTAGCCCACCAGCCGGGCGATCTCCTCGGAGAGGTCCTCCTTGGTCTCCAGATCGTGGCGCCAGCTGGGGGCCGTAACGGTCCAGCCGCCGTCGTTCTTCACCACGGCCGCGCCCAGGTCCTCCAAGGAGGTGACAATCTGCTCTTCGGTGAAGTCGATGCCGATCCGTGCGGCCGCGAAGGCTGCCGGAAGCTCGATCGCCACGGAGTCAGGGGCGGTGCCGACGTCGGTTCCCGCCTCGTCTGCCGTGCCGCCAGCGAGTTCCACGAGGAGGTCAACCACCCGCTGGGCGGCAATGCCGGCCACCTGCCAATCAACGCCGCGCTCGAAGCGCTTGGACGCTTCGGACGGCAGCTTGTGGCGGCGGCGGGAACGGGAGATGGACACCTCGTCGAAGTGCGCGGCCTCCACCAGGATGTTCGTGGTGGCATCGGACACCTCGGTGTCGGCCCCGCCCATCACGCCGGCGATGCCGATGGCGCCGGAGTCATCGGTGATCAGCAGGTCCTCGGCATCGAGCGCGCGCACCTTGCCATCGAGGGTGGTCATTTTCTCGCCGGCCGCGGCACGGCGCACCACAATGTCCCCGGACAGCTTGTCCAGGTCGTAGCAGTGCGTGGGCTGGCCAAGTTCCAGCATCACGTAGTTGGAGATGTCCACCGGCAGGGAGATGGAGCGGATGCCGGCCAGCCGGAGCCTGGACACCATCCACGGCGGGGTGGGCCTGGTGGCGTCCACGCCGCGGACGGTCCGGGCCACGAACCGGTCGCAGCCCGGGTTCCCGTAAATGGGGGCGTCATCGTTGAGCTTGACGCCGTACCCGCCGGAAAGCTCTGCGGGTGCGTTGACGCGGGAGGCGGGATCCGTGAACGCGGTCCCGGTGGCGTGCGCGTACTCGCGGGCCACACCCCGGATGGAGAAGGCGTAGCCGCGGTCCGGAGTCACGTTGATCTCGGCTGCTTCGTCATAGAGGCCCAGGAGTTCCATGGCGTCGGTGCCCACTTCCGGGTCCAGCCCGATGCGGGACAGCACCAGGATGCCGTCATGGTCCTCGCCGATGCCCAGCTCGCGGACGGAGGCGATCATGCCTGCGGAGAGGTGTCCGTAGGTCTTGCGCGCGGAGATGTGGAAGTCGCCCGGCAGCACGGCTCCGGGCAACGTAACCACCACTTTGTCGCCCTCCACGAAGTTGTGGGCGCCGCAGATGATGCCCTGCACGCCGGAGGGGTCGATGCCCTTGCCGGTGAGCGCCTGCTCCTGCCCCTCGGGGACAACACGGACCTGGCACCAGTTAATGGTCTTGCCGTTGGTTTGCGGTTCCTTGACCAGGCTCAGGACCTGGCCCACCACGATCGGGCCCTTGAGGGTGTCCGTGGGACGGTGGACGTCCTCCTCCTCAAAGCCAACCTTGACCAGTTCGGCCATCACGTCTTCGGCCGTCGCTCCGGCCGGTACCTCCGCGAATTCACGCAGCCAGGAAATTGGGATACGCACTGTTAGATCTCCATCCCGAAGTGCTCGCTGAACCGTACATCGCCTTCGATCATGTCGCGCATGTCCCCCACCTCGTTGCGGAACATGAGGGTGCGCTCGATGCCCATGCCGAAGGCAAAACCTGAATAGACGTCCGGGTCGATGCCCGCAGCGCGGAGCACGTTGGGGTTGACCATGCCGCAGCCGCCCCACTCGATCCAGCTTGGCCCGCCCTTGGCGCCGGGGTGGAAGATGTCCAGCTCGGCAGAGGGTTCCGTGAACGGGAAGTAGTTGGGCCGCAGCCGGATCTGGGCTTCGTCGCCGAACATCTGCCGGGCGAAGTGCTCCAGGGTGCCGCGGAGGTCCGCCATACTGAGCTTCTTGTCGATGGCGAGGCCTTCGAACTGGTGGAACACCGGCGTGTGCGTGGCGTCCAGCTCGTCCGTGCGGAACACCTTGCCCGGGCACAGCACATAGATGGGCAGCTCGCGTTCCAGCATTGAACGGACCTGCACCGGGGACGTGTGCGTGCGCATCAGCAGGTGGGCCTCGGGCGGCTCCACGAAGAAAGTGTCCTGCATTTCGCGGGCCGGGTGGTCCGGCTTGAAGTTCAGGGCGTCGAAGTTGAACCACTCCGATTCGACTTCCGGACCCTCGGCGATTTCCCAGCCCATGCCCACGAAGATGTCCGCCACGCGGTCCTGGAGGGTGGACAGGGGGTGGCGGGCACCGGCACGACGACGGCGGGGGGCTGCGGTGACGTCCACCGTCTCTTCCAGCAGGATACGTGCGTCGTTTTCGGCTTCCAGCTCTGCCGTGCGGTCCGCGAGCGCCTTGTTGACCCGCCCGCGGGAGGCACCCATGAGCTTTCCGGCCACGGCCTTCTGGTCCTTGGCCAGCTTGCCGATTTCGCGGTTCGCAAGGCTGAGGGGTGACTTCTCGCCGGTGTGGGCGAGCCTCACCGCCTTCAGCTCGTCAAGGGTGGCCGCGCCGGCGATGGCGGCAACGGCCTGGTCTACGGCGGCAGTGATGGCGGCTTCATCCGTGGGGTTCGGGATGGCGGCGCCCGGCAAAGTTTCAGTCATCTACTGTTCTTAGCTACGAGTCGTGGCTGCCGGTGAACGGGACAGCCGGCGCGGTTTCCCGGCGGCGCGTCCATCACTGGCAGGTCATGGATGAAAGCCCCACGTGCAGGGCGTTCAATGACCAGGTCCGGGCACACCGGCGGAACCGGCGGCCACTATCCTCCAGTCTAATTGAACCGTCCGGCTAGCATGGCCTCATGACTGCGCCTCGAAGCCAGGAAGCCCCGGAGCGACTTACGCCCGCCCAGCGGCTGAGGCGGGCAGCCAACCTGGTCAATGGCAGCACCGTCCTCGGCGTCGCCGTCGCAATGGCCGCACGCACCGACGTCCGCAGCGGGCCGCGCGGCCTGGTCCTCGCCGGCGGGTACAGCTGGCGGCTGCCGGTCGCGGGAGCGTTCACCCTGGGCAACGTGGTGCTCTGCCGCTGCCCGGCGGACAATCTGGCGGCGCAGCCGGCCCTGCTAAGCCACGAAGAAAAACACTGCAGCCAATACGCCTGGTGCCTGGGCCTCCCCTTCCTGCCGTTGTATCTCCTCAGCGCCGGCTGGTCCATGCTGCGCACCGGGAACCCTGGGACAGCCAACATATTTGAACGTCATGCCGGACTTGCCGCCGGCGGCTACCCCGTACGCCCCCGGCGCCGGGGGCCTTCAGAAGCGGAGGCGTGACCCATGGCAGCGGATTCCGGCAGCGGCGGCGGGGCAAGGGACGGAATCGGGATTCCCGGCACTGTCACCGTCACCGGGACCGGCTCGGCGGATGCTGCCCCCGACCTGATGGTGGTCTCCATCGGGGTGGAGTGCCGCGCCGAATCCGTGGAGGCCGCCTACTCCCGGGCCGGCGCCAGCTCCGAAGCCGCTGCCTCCGCCTTCCGCCGGCACGGCGTTGAGGATGCCGACATCCGCACTGCGGCCCTGAACGTGCGGGCGGATATGACATGGCGGGAAGGCGAGGGCCAGCGGGTTACGGGGTACGTTGCTGCCAGCACCCTCACCATAAGGTTGCGGGCGCCTGGTTCCGCCTCCGCCGCAATCTCCGAAGCCGTTGGGGCGGGCGGCAACGACGTCCGGCTGAACGGCCTCGAACTCACGTTCAGCGACGACGCCGCAGTGCGGGCACGGGCCCGCGAAGCTGCCTGGCTGGATGCAGCGAGTACCGCACGGCAGTACGCCCAGCTTGCCTCGGCCCGGTTGGGGCGGGTGCTTTCCGTAGTGGACAACGTCCCGGTCCAGGGTCCGGTGCCGCTGGCCCGGATGCAGCGCGCCGCTTCCGTGGAACAGGTCGCCGTGGAGCCGGGGGACTCCACCGTGGCCGCTGCAATCACGGTGGTGTGGGAGCTCCAGGACCTCCCCTAGGCGTGCCTCGGCACGCCGGACGGGCACGGGTCGATGCTTGACTTTGATTCGAACATACATTCGAATAGAGGCATGAGATGGGACGCCCAAGCACTGATGCCCCGGCCGGGAGAAACCGCTCCGGGCACGGCCTCACCCGCCCTGCTCCCCCTGGCCGGCCTGGTACGGTCAGTCACCACTCCAGAGTTCGCCGGCATCACTTTCCACGAGGTCACCGCCAAATCGGTGCTCAACAAGGTGCCGCCCGGTTCAAGGATGCCGTTTGAGTGGACCATCAACCCGTACCGGGGCTGCAGCCACGCCTGCGTCTATTGCTTCGCCCGGAAGAGCCATACGTACCTGGATTTCGACGCCGGCCTGGACTTCGACAGCCAGGTGGTGGTCAAGGTCAACGCCGCAGAGGTCCTCCGCAAAGAACTCGCCAAGCCTTCCTGGGGCCGCCAGCAGGTGGCCCTCGGCACCAACACAGACCCCTACCAGCGTGCCGAGGGCCGTTACCGCTTGATGCCGGGGATCATCGCCGCCCTGGCTGACTCGGGAACTCCCCTCTCCATCCTCACCAAGGGGACGCTGCTGGCACGGGACATTCCATTGCTCAAGAGCGCCGCAACCCAGGTGCCCGTTGGCTTGGGCATTTCCCTCGCCATGACCGATGAAGCACTCTCCGAGGCCGTCGAGCCCGGAACACCGGGGCCCCGGGCACGGCTCAAGCTTGTCTCCCGCCTTCGCGAGGCCGGACTCCCCTGCGGGGTAATGGCAATGCCCATCCTCCCCTGGCTTTCGGACAGCGACGAAGCCCTTGACGCTCTATTCGCTTCCCTGGCTGCAGCCGGAGCCACCGGGGTGACTGCAGGAGCCCTCTACCTCAAGCCGGGCACCAGGGAGTGGTTCATGCAGTGGATTGCCGCCAACCATCCCGGACTGGCCGGCCGCTACCGCAGGCTCTACGGCTCCGGCTCGTACGCCTCCAAGGAGTACCGTTCCTGGCTGGCCGGCAAGGTCCGGTATTTCAAGGCCCGCCACGGGTTCACCGATTCATCCGGCTTCAGCCACAGGGATTTGGCGGACGATCCCCGCGGCGAGGAAGCCGAGTACCCGGCAGGCACCATTCCGGCAGCAGCCGGGCATGATTCGGCCGCCTCCCTGCCCGGCGTTCCCGGGCTGCCGGGAGCAAGAAAATCAGCAGAACAGGCCACCCTCTTCTAGGAGCGCGCAGCCCCTGCCGGCACCGCCAGGGCGGCAAGGAGGGCCCTGACAATCGGGAAGTCGGCGGGTATCCAGGGCAGGCCCAGGACGGCTTCCGGATCAGACAGCGGCACCCACCGCAGTTCATCATGGTCTTCAAGCGGCCGGGCCTGCCCGCGGGTGACCTCGGCCAGCCACACCCGCATGCTGGCACGGCTGTTCAACGGCCAGCCCTGCGGCGCCTCGGCCGGAAGCTCAGAGCCAAGCCGGACGCCGATGCCGAGTTCCTCGAACAGCTCGCGGGCAAGCGCCGCTTCCGGTTGCTCTCCGGATTCCACCTTGCCCCCGGGGAACTCCCAGAGACCGGCCAGCTCCTCCGGCGCGCTGCGCCGTGCCGCCAGAAGCAGCGAAGGTTCCGCCAGGCTGTCAACGACGGCTCCACCTACCACCTGTATCAGTCCAGTCACTGGCCCATTCTATGGGGGACAATGGTGGGGCCGGACACACCATCCCCGCAGCGGGAATACTGTTCCCCCTTCCCGGGGTTGTTGGCAGGGTCCGGACTTCATCAGCCCCACTGCCGTGGCACCGGTCCCATCACAGTTTCTACCCCGAAAAGCAGGCCCATGAGCAGCGTCCTCGAAACATCCACGGCAGCCCCCATCCGATCCCCCAACGTCGCCCTGGCCATCTTCGCCCTCGCCATGGGCGGGGTGGGCATCGGGGTTACGGAATTCACCATGATGGGCCTGCTGAAGGAAGTGGAGCAGGGCCTCGGGATATCAACACCGGAAGCCGGCCACCTCATCTCCGCCTACGCCCTGGGCGTTGTGGTCGGGGCCCCGCTGCTCGCCGCCGTCGGCGCCAGGCTCCCCCGCAAGCACCTGGCACTCGGGCTCATCCTGTTCTTCACGGTGGCCAACTTCCTTTCCTTCCTCGCGCCCGACTACGGGACCATGCTGGCCTCGCGCTTCGCCGCCGGCCTGCCGCACGGCGCGTTCTTCGGAGTTGCGGCTGTCATTGCAGCCTCGCTGGTTCCGCCAACCCGGCGGGGTTGGGCAATCTCCATGGTGATGGCGGGGCTCAGCATCTCCAACGTGGTGGGGGTGCCCTTTGCCACGTGGATGGGGCAAACCTACGGCTGGCGGCTGCTGTTTATCCTGGTGGGATTCATAGGACTGCTGACGCTTGCCCTGGTCTGGAAATCCGTACCGTTCCACGAGGCGCACCCTGACGCAAGCATCCGGCGCGAACTGGGAGCCCTCAAGCGCCTGCAGGTCTGGCTGGCCATCCTGATCGGCATCGTAGGCTTTGGCGGCTTCTTCGCCACCTACACTTACATCGCCCACACCATGACACTCGTGGCAGGCATGCCGTCGTCACTGATTCCGCTGGTGGTGGCCCTCTATGGCCTGGGAATGGTGGCCGGCAACATCGTGGGCGGCAGGTTCGCTGACAAGTCCGTGATGGGAACCCTGTACAAGGTTCTGCCTGCCATTGCTGTTGCCTTGGTGGTCTACGCCGTGGCCGTCCACTGGCCGTGGTCTGCCTTCGTCATGGTGTTCGTGGTGGGCGCTTCAGGGTCCATGCTGGTCCCGGCGCTGCAGACCAGGCTGCTGGATGCATCGCCGGACGCGCCGTCCCTCGCTTCGTCACTGAACCATGCCGCGCTCAACGTTGCCAATGCGCTGGGGGCCTTCCTGGGCGGAGTGGTGATCGCGCTCGGCTGGGGTTATGTTGCCCCGGCGCTGGTAGGCGCTGTCCTCGCCCTGTTGGGACTCGGCGTCGCCATCGCCAGCGGACTCCTGGAACGCAGGAAGCCGCTGACCGCCTGATCCTTCGGGACCGGGGCGGCCGGCGGCTTCCGGCCAGGCAATAGTTACGGAAGCACAGTTACGGCTGCGGGGCAACGGCAACAGGCTGCTGGCCAGCCCCCGTGGCGTCGGCCCGGTGAAGGTCGGGCTCAAGGTAGATGACCCGGGCGATGGGCACGGCCGCGCGGATCCTCGCTTCAGCAGCGTCGATTTCCCGTGCAATCTCATCCCCCGTGGCGGAGTGGCTGACGGCGATCTTGGCCGCCACGAGGAGCTCCTCGGGGCCGAGGTGCAGGGTCTTGAGGTGGATGATCCGCCCGCCGTCAGCTTCGATCGCCGCGGCGATCTTTGCGACGTCGTCCTTTGTTGCGGACTCGCCCAGGAGCAGGGACTTGGTCTCCAACGCGAGGACGACGGCGATCGCCACCAGCAGCAGGCCGATCATCGCCGTGCCGGCGGCATCCCAGAGTCCGTCCCCCGTGAGGAGCGTCAGGCTGACGCCGATCAGGGCGAAGACCAGGCCCACCAGCGCACCGAGGTCCTCAAGCAGGATCACCGGCAGCTCAGGCTGCTTGGCGCTGCGCACAAACTTGGCCCAGGACTGCTGCCCCCGGACGTGGTTCGACTCGATGATGGCGGTCCGGAACGAGAAGGACTCGGCGATGATCGCGCCCACCAGCACGGCCAGCGGAACCCACCAGAAGCCGCCTTCGATGGCATGCGGGTGCTGGAACTTGTCCCATGCCTCATAGAGGGCGAAGAGGCCGCCGACGCTGAACAGGACGATGGAGACAATGAACGCGTAGATGTAGCGCTCCCGGCCGTAGCCGAAGGGGTGCTCGGGGCTGGCAGCCCGTTTCGCCTTCTTGCCACCTACCAGCAGCAGGATCTGGTTGCCGGAGTCGGCCACGGAGTGGATGGCTTCTGCGAGCATTGACGAGGAAAGCGTCAGGGCATACGCCACGAACTTAAGGGCGGCGATGGTCAGGTTGGCAGCCAGGGCTGCCACAATCGCCTTGGTACCGCCATTTGCAGCCACAGGGCTTCACCTCTTTACGGTTACGGTTCAGTGAGGAAAACGCGGATCCGGCCTCGGCCCGCCCATAGTCACCGTACCCGCCGCAACATCCCGCATGCACCGGCGGCGACCCTAAGCCTGCTGACATTGGCAGGGCCCTGTGTTAGCTTGAGCCTCATCGGGACCATCAGATCCCGGCCACTATAAGGAGGAGACATGGGTTTTCTTGCTTGGATTATCCTCGGCCTTATCGTAGGGGCCATTGTTAAGGCCGTCATGCCCGGACGGGTTGGCGGGGGTTGGGTCACCAGCCTTGTTTTGGGTGTAGTGGGCGCCATTGTGGGCGGCTGGATCGGCAGCCTCCTGTTCAACAAGGGCGATCTTGCCTTCTTTGACCTGGGCACCTGGATTCTCGCTATCGTCGGCGGCCTTGTTGTTGCCGGCATCTACGGAGCAATCACCGGACGCGGCAAGGCTACCCGCGCACCCTGAGTTGCTCTCCCGACTGAATCATCAACAGCAAGGGCTCCGGAAATCCGGAGCCCTTATATTTTTCGACCGGCCGGGCAATGGAACCGCGGCCGGGTTCCGGCCTAGGCTGTCACCGGCGCAGGCAAGTGCTGGGACCGCGCGCTGGCGTAGAGGCAAACCGTTGCCGCGGTACCCAGGTTCAGGCTCTCCGCGGAACCGTACACGGGCACGGCAACCCGATGGTCGGCCAGCGCGAGCTCTTCCTGGGACAGGCCCTGGGCCTCGTTCCCAAAGAGCCACGCCGTGGGCTGCTCCAGGGCATAGGCCGATTCCGGACCTTCGCCGGTCAGCCGCCGCCGGGCGTTCTCGTCCTGCAGGGTATCCAGGTTGAGGGAACCGTAGCCGTCCGCTGCCAGTATGCCTACCCCTCGCGCCCTGCACGCCGCAACCAGATCGCCGATGTCGGTGCCCAGCACCACCGGGAGGTGGAAAAGCGAACCGGCCGTGGACCGCACCGCCTTGGGGTTGTAGATGTCCACGCTGGAGGATGTGAGGATGACGGCGTCCGCGCCGGCGGCGTCTGCCGCCCGGAGGACGGTTCCCGCATTCCCGGGGTCACGGACCTGGCACAGCACGGCAATCAGGCGGGGCCCGGCGTCGAGCACTTCCTGCAGCGCCACGTCCAGGAAGCGGCAGACTGCGACGATCCCCTGCGGGTTGACGGTATCCGCCATGGCAGCGAGGACCTCGTCAGTGGCAAGGCGGGCGTTGACCCCTTGGGACAGGTCTTCGAATTCCGGGAACCGGTCCAGGCAGCTTTCGCTGGCAAAGACCTCCGTGACCACACCCGGGGCTCCGGCGGCAAGGCGCTGCTGGTGGAGCCTGAGGGCCTCGCGGACCGCCTGGGGCCCTTCGGCAAGGAACAGGCCGCGCTTTAAACGGGCCGGGCGCCCGGCAAGTTTTGCCACGTCCCTCACCCGATCAGCTCGGGGATTGGACAGCGGAAAATCTTGCGGGCGCCCGGTTTCGTTCATATAAGAACTTTAGTGGCTAGGGCCACGGGTTCCTGAACCGTCCCTGGCGGGACTAGCCAGTTGCTAGGCAACAACCTTCTTGGCGGAGGTGTCGGCAGGCAGGGAATCCTTGGCAACCTTGACCAGCGCAGCGAACGCGTTGGCGTCGGAAACCGCCAGCTCGGCGAGCATGCGGCGGTCAACCTCAACCTCAGCGGCCTTCAGGCCCTGGATCAGGCGGTTGTAGGTGAGTCCGTTGGCGCGGGATGCAGCGTTGATGCGCTGGATCCACAGGCGGCGGAAGTCGCCCTTCTTCTTTTTGCGGTCGCCGTAGCTGTACACAAACGAGTGCAGCAGCTGCTCTTTGGCCTTGCGGTACAGGCGTGAACGCTGTCCACGGTAGCCCTTTGCGCGTTCAAGGATAACCCGGCGCTTCTTGTGGGCGTTGACCGCCCTCTTCACACGTGCCACGTGCGTACTCCTTCGAAAATCTGATCCCAAGCATCTACTGCCGGTTTCCCGGCGGCCTGAGAAGGCTTTTTGGTAGGTGACCGGCCACCAGGTGATGGTCAGTCAAAGAACTTGGAAACTAGATGCCGAGCATCTTCCGGATGACCTTGGCGTCGCCCTTGAAGACGATCTTGTCGCCGGCAAGGCGACGGGTCAGCCGCGAGGACTTGTGCTCGAGGTAGTGGCGGCGGTTGGCCTGCTGGCGGCGCAGCTTGCCGCTTCCGGTCAGCTTGAAGCGCTTCTTGGCACCACTGTGGGTCTTCATCTTCGGCATGGGAACCGATCTCCTTACGTTCCGCAGGCTGGGCCTGCAGCTCTATCGCGCAGCTGCCCCTCAGGGCGGCGTGCTGGTTGCTGACTGCCGGAGGGCGACCTCCGGCAGCTGTGGACTAAGTGGTCTTCTTGCCGGCCGGCTTCGGCACTGCCTTGGGGGCAGGGCGGGCAGCAGGCTTCGGTGCGGCAGGCCTGGCCACCGGCTTCGGCGGAGCCGGAACCGCTGCGGGCTTCGGCGCTGCTGCCGGAGCAGCCGCGGCGGGCTTCTCCGCAACAGCCTTGGGGGCGGGAGCAGCCTTCGGAGCGGCAGCCTTGGGGGCCGCCGCCTTCGGAGCAGCCGCCTTCGGGGCTTCCTGCTTGGGAGCTTCCTGCTTGGGAGCTTCCTGCTGGGGCGCTTCCTGCTTGGGAGCTTCCGCTGCCTTGGCGGGAGCTTCGGCTGCAGCAGGTTCGACGACGGCGGCCGGCTCCTGTGCAGGGGCCTCGGCTACTGCCTCAGGTTCGGTGGAGACGGTGAAACCTTCGGGAAGCAGATCCGCCAGGGATTGCGTCAGGGGCGCCTGATCGTCGCCGGACGTGTCAACGCGCCCCGAAGCCTTGGCTTCGTTCTGCGCCTTCGCCTCGGCACGCTGGGTGGCGCGGCGGGCTTCGGCCTTGGCCTCAGCCTTATTCTTCAGCGGGCCGACCACCATGACCATGTTGCGGCCGTCAATGCGGGGGCTGGACTCCACAACACCCACTTCAGCGACGTCGTCGGCGAAGCGCTGGAGCAGGCGGATGCCCATTTCCGGACGCTGCTGCTCACGGCCACGGAACTGGATCATGGCCTTGACCTTGTCCCCGGCGCCGAGGAAGCGCAATGCGTGGCCGCGCTTGGTCTCGTAGTCGTGGGTGTCAATCTTCAGGCGGAAGCGGATTTCCTTCAGAACGGTGTTCGTCTGGTTCTTCCGGGCTTCCCGTGCCTTAACCGCGGCCTCGTACTTGTACTTGCCGAAGTCCATCAGCTTGCACACCGGAGGCTTCGCCTGAGGTGCAACTTCAACGAGATCAAGGTCGGACTCGGCAGCCAGACGCAGGGCATCCTCAATACGGACGATTCCTACCTGTTCACCTGCAGGGCCGACCAGCCGCACCTCGGGGACGCGGATACGCTCATTGATTCTTGGCTCGCTAATGTTAAAGCTCCTGTTTTTGTTGTGGAATCCGGCAAATAGAGAAGGCCCCCAACTGCCGGAGCAATCGAAGGCCTCAGAAAGATCGGATACAGCGCCCGTCAAGGGACTGCACGCACAGTTCCGGCGGATGCCGGTGCCATGCCCAACCAGGTACCCGGCAACCTTGAGTTCCTAAACTTCGGAACAGCGGCTGACGCGGGTGGGAGAGAACTCCGCTTGCAAACTGCATGCCATCTTACAGAAAAAATTCCCGTCAACGCTGTGCAGCGCCGGTGGGAACCTTGATTGTGGGATCAATCTCTGAAATAACGACATCCAGTTGGTCTGTGTCAAGCTTACCAGTATGAGCACCCCAGACAGTAATTCACACGTTTTCGAGCCGGCAGCCGCCGGTCCCGATGTCTCCCGGCAGGTCCGCGACATTTCCGAAGTTCCGGCGATCGAGGTCATCACCACCGCAGCCGTTCATCTGATGAGCGCAGCCGCCGTCAAGCTGGGGCTTGCGGCGGAGGACAACGCCGAGGAGCTGAAGGACCTGGACGAGGCACGGAAACTGATCACGGCCCTGGCCGGCCTGGTGACCGCGGCCGCCCCCGAGATCGGCTCCCAGCACGCAGGGCCGTTGCGTGACGGCCTGCGGTCGCTGCAGCTGGCGTTCCGCGAAGAATCGCTGATTCCCGATGCCCCCGGCAAGGGCCCGGGCGAGAAGTACACCGGGGCAGTGAACTAAGGAAGAACCCACCCAAGCGCCTTGCGACGGCGGGACGGCCTCTCAGGTCGTCCCGCCGTCGTCGTTTCCCAGGCAAAGTACCTCCGCGGTCCATCGATTGCTCCGTAGCTGCCGTTTAGCGCGGCCAAAAGGACAACTGTGGAGCAACCGATGGAAGAAACCGCGTCAGGCAGCGCGGCGCCGCCGCTGCTGGAGGAACAGCCCGGCAAAGCAGAGGAGCACGCCGGCAACCCCCACCGACACAAACCCTCCGGACGGTCCCGTGCCGTCGATGAAGACGCCCGCGAGCGGTGCGCCCAGGGCCACGCCGGCCGTCAGCGCGGAGCCATACCAGCCCATGGCCTCCCCGCGGCGTTCCTCCGCCACCAAATCCGCCACTTTTTCTGATGCTGATGACAGCACGGGCGCGCACAGCAGTCCCGGCAGGAGCGAGGCGAAGGCCAGCGTCCAGGTGTCGTGGGCGAAGCCCATGGGGATGGTCAGTGCCGCCATCCCCAGCAGCAGGACCAGCGGAGAGACGGGGCGGTGCATGGCGCCGTACACCAGGCCGCCCGCCACCGAAGCTGCGCACCAGAAGACGAACACGATGCCGATGTCGCGCTGGTGGCCGCCCGTCTCCAGGGCGGCAACAATGCCCACATCCGTCCCGCTCAGGACCATGCCGGCGCCCGCAGCCACCGCAAAGACCGCGCCGACGGCCGCCGTAAACCATACAAAATTGTGCGCAACCTTGCCGCGGAATCCGGCGCGGCCCCGGGTTTCCGCAGGCGCCAGTTCCGCCGCCGCCTCCTGCAAATGCGCCGGGGCGGCGGCCACGACGGCCGCTTCTGCCGCGCGGCACTCGTCGGCGCTGGACTCCTCGGTTTGGTCCGCACTTCGAGTGGGCGGGTTGAACCACATCAGGAACAGGCCGGCCAGCGACGTGGAAACGCCCACCACGGTCAGGCCCAGCACTGTGAACCCGCTGGTGGCAACGATGGCACCTGCGGCGGGGCCGATCATGAACACGATCTCGGTGGTGATCGCGTCGAGGGCAAAGGCCGTACGGCGCTGGTCGCCGTCGGCCAGCACGCCCAGGGACTGGCGGACCACGCTGAAGATGGGGAGCGTGAGCAGGCCGCCCACAAACACCAGCGGAAGCAGCCACTGGTACGACACATGAGGAACAACAGACCAAATGACGGTTTCCGAGATCACGGACGGGATCAGTGCGGTGCGCAGGCCCACGGTGTCCACGCGCCGCCCGCGCCACGGCGCGCCAACCGCAATGCCGATGGTCATGACGGCGGCGGCGGCGCCCGCCGCGGCATAGCCCTGGTCCAGGGTGAGGACGATATGCAGGGTCAGCAGCACGCCGGCCGCGGAATGGGGTATTCGGGCAACCATGCCCACCAAGAGCAGCCTGCGGACGGGCCCGACGGCGAGCAACTCCCGGTAGAGAGCGAAATTCACAGTGATCCTCATGTCTGCCGCCGTGGGCCGGGGATCACCCCGCCTCGCTGCGGCTAGCGTTCTGCGCGCCTCAACTTGACCTCGATCGAGTCGACGCGCTCCCCAAACAATACATTCCGCGACCACTCCGACTGGAGGCCTGCTACGAGGTTCTGCACCCCGGCCGCATCAAGTCCGTCTTCGAGGTAAAGCACCACCTGCAGTTCCGGCCCTGCGCCGCCGCCTGCGGCCATGGTCCCATCGGCGGCCAGGGCGGCCACTCCCCTGCCCGGCGCCAGCTCGAGGTTCCGGACGGCGGGAAAACCTGCAGCGGCCCGGCCCATCTCCTCCGCGAGCTCTTCGTCCCTGTACGACGGGACCCACCCGTGCTGCTGCGCCAGGGCCCAGACCGCGGGCCGCCGCACCACAAACGTGAACCCGGAGCCCGGATCGAGGACCAGCAGTTCGGCGCCTTCGGCGACGGCGGAGAGCGCCGCGCGGGCCGCATACACGGCAACCGGCCTGGCCTCGGGGTGCCAGGCGGCCAGGGCCGCCGTTGAAGTGAAGGCGGGCATGGCTGTCCTGCCGTCGGCAGCCTTGAGGGTGACCAGGGCCATGTCCGCCTGTTTGTCGGCGTTCAGGCCGTGCGCTCCTTCCGCTTCCTCGGCGAGCCGGGCCACGATGGGGATGAATACGCGGGCGGTGGCCAGCGAAGCCACCACGCCGGCTTCGTCCCCCGTTCCTTTCCGCAAGGCCGCAACTGCGGCGAGGTAGGCCTCGCTGGCCGTTCCGTCGTCGTTCTCGAAGTTGTGGATTTTGGCATCGTCACCGGCCAGGCTTCGGCCTGCCCAGGGCCGGCCTGCAGAATCGGCACCGCCGCCGGCGCCCGCCAGCGCCGCAGCGATGTGCCCCGGCAGCTGGCGCGGGGACGGGGCGCCTAATTCGTTGCTGGCCATGCCGGGACGTTTAGCGGCGGCCGGCGACGTCGAGCGCTTCGGGCAGCGTGAAGGCTCCGGCGTAGAGGGCCTTGCCCACGATGGCGCCTTCAACGCCCAAGGGAACCAACGAGCGCAGGACACGGAGGTCGTCGAGGCTGGAGATGCCGCCCGAAGCAACCACCGGCTTGCCGGTCTTTTCCACCATCTGGCGCAGGAGTTCCACGTTGGGTCCCTGCAGGGTGCCGTCTTTGGTCACGTCCGTGACCACGTAGCGGCTGCAGCCGGCGTCCTCAAGACGGCCCAGGACATCCCAGAGGTCCCCGCCTTCCTTGGTCCAGCCGCGGCCGGACAGCGTGGTGCCGCGGACATCCAGCCCGACGGCGATTTTGTCGCCAAAGCGCTCGATTGCCCGGCGCGTCCAATCGGGATTCTCCAGCGCGGCGGTTCCCAGGTTCACGCGGGCAACGCCAAGGTCCAGGGCCGCTTCCAGGGTTTCGTCATCACGGAGGCCGCCGGAGAGTTCCACCTTGATGTCCAGCCGGCCCACCACTTCGCGGAGCAGTTCCGCGTTGGAGCCGCGTCCGAATGCGGCATCGAGGTCCACGAGGTGCACCCATTCGGCACCCTGCTGCTGCCAGTTCAGCGCTGCTTCCAGCGGGGTTCCGTAGCTGGTCTCACTGCCCGCTTCCCCCTGGACCAGCCGGACGGCCTGGCCGTTGACGACGTCGACGGCGGGCAGCAGTTCAAGAACCGGCAGGTCGGTTGCGGAGGTCATGTCAATCCTTCGGGTCGGGGTCAGTATTGCCAGCCGGCGGTCAGTTGCCCGGCAGCGTCAGCAGGTAGGCAGCGAGCAGCGACATGCACGCCAAAACGTAAAACGAAATCTGGGTCCAGAGCGGCTTGTGCTGCTGCCTGAAGGACAGGGCACCGCCGACCAGCAGGCCGGCCAGCCCCATCAGGACGATCGACCACATCTAGGCGGCGCCGTCTTCCGTTGAAGGGGCGCCGTCTTCCGTTGAAGGGGCGCCCGCGGGGACCGGGCCGCCAGGAGCCGGCTTTTTGAGGTTCTGCACCCAGTTGCGCAGGAGCCGGGCGCCGGCGTCACCGGACTTCTCCGGGTGGAACTGGGTGGCGCACAGCGGACCGTTTTCGACCGCTGCTATGAACGGCCCGCCGTGCTCGGACCAGGTGACCAGGGGTGCGGCCATGCGCGGCTGCACAACATCGAAGTTCCACTCCTGCACCCCGTATGAGTGCACGAAGTAGAACCGCTCGTTTTCGACGCCGGCGAACAGCTTGGATCCCTCGGGCACCTTCACGGTGTTCCAGCCCATGTGCGGCACCACGTCGGCCGGCAGGAGCTCCACCTTGCCTGGCCATTCGCCGATGCCCTCCGCCTCCGTGCCGTGTTCGACGCCCGCCTCAAAAAGCACCTGGAGACCCACGCAGATCCCCAGCACCGGCCGGCCGCCGGCCACCCGCCTGCCGATAAGGCGGATGCCGTCCACGGCTTTGAGCTCCCGCATCACCGTTTCGAAGGCACCGACGCCGGGAACCACCAGGCCGTCGGCGTTCAGGACGTCCTCGGGCTTGGAGCTCAGGATGACTTCCGCGCCGGCGCGTTCAAGGGCTCGCACCGCGGACCGGACGTTGCCGGAACCGTAGTCCAGGACCGTGACGGTGGGCTTGCCTTCGGGCGAGGGGAGTTTCCGGGAGGCCGAGGGATCGACGATTGCGCCGTCCTGCAGGACCTGCCCGCTCACAGCGCACCCTTCGTGGAGGGGATTCCTTCAACGCGCGGATCGGGCTCAACTGCTGCGCGAAGTGCCCGGGCGAAGGCCTTGAACTGGGCTTCGACAATGTGGTGGGGATCCCGGCCCGCGATGACGTTCATGTGCAGGCAGATGCCGGCGTGCAGGGTGATCGCTTCGAAGACGTGGCGGGTGAGGGATCCGGTGAAGTGGCCGCCAATCAGGTGGTATTCCTGGCCGGCAGGCTCGCCGCCGTGCACCAGGTAGGGCCGCCCGGAGACGTCGACGACGGCGTGGGCCAGCGCTTCGTCCAGGGGAACGGTGGCTTCTCCAAACCGGCGGATCCCGGCTTTGTTCCCCAGGGCGGTGCGCAGCACTTCACCGAAGGTGATGGCAACGTCCTCCACCGTGTGGTGGACATCGATGTGGATGTCACCTGTGGCTTTGACGGTCATGTCGATCAGGGAGTGCTTGCAGAGCGCCGTGAGCATGTGGTCGTAGAACGGCACCGAGGTGTCGATGTCCGAGGTGCCGGTACCGTCGAGGTTGATTTCCACGAGCACAGAGGACTCACTGGTGGCACGTTCCATGCGCGCGGTGCGGGCCGCAGCAACATTCGATCCGGTGGTACTCATGCTTGGGTCCTTTTGGGCAGAAGGGGTGGTTCGGGGCGTCCAGCGCCGGTACTCCCAGTCTAGGCGGGAAGCTTGGCCTGGCTGGCAAGGATGCTTTCAAGGCAGGTGAGGAAAGCTGTGGTTTCGGTCTCAGTTCCGGCAGTGACGCGGAGATGGCCGGGGATTCCCACATCCCGGACCAGCACACCCGCATCCAGCAGTTCCTGCCACACCTGATGGGGGTTCTCCAGGCCGCCGAAAAACACATAGTTGGAGTCTGAGGCGGCAGGCTTGAGGCCCATCCTCAGCAGCTCGGAAACAATGCGGTCCCGCTGCTTCTTGATGTCCTCCACATCCGCCATCAGCGTCTCGCGGTGCTGGAGGGCGGCGAGGGCGGTGGCCTGGGTGATGGCCGAAAGGTGGTACGGGAGACGGACGAGCCGCAGCGCGTCGGTTACTTCGGGGGCCGCAGCCATGTAGCCGAGGCGGGCGCCGGCCAGCGCGAACGCCTTGCTCATGGTCCTCGAGACGATCAGCCGTTCCCGCCCCGGCAGCAGCGTCAACGCACTGGGCGTTCCGTCGTGTGCAAACTCGTGGTAAGCCTCATCGACGATGACGATGGACTGGCTTTCTTCGCCGGCCTCGTAGACGGCTTCCACCACGTCCAGCCCGAGGCCGGTTCCCGTGGGGTTATTGGGTGAACACAGGAAGACGATGTTGGGCTGCAGCTCCTTGACCTGCCGCGCCGCCGATTCGGCGCTGAGTCCGTAATCGCCGGCACGCTCACCCACAATGTATTCCGTGTCCGTTCCGCTGGCCAGCAGGGGATACATGGAGTACGTGGGAGGGAATCCGAGCGCTGTACGTCCCGGCCCGCCGAAGGCCTGGAGTATCTGCTGAAGTACTTCGTTGGAGCCATTGGCCGCCCAAAGGTTGGATTCATCCAGCCCGTGCCCCAGGTACTCCGCCAACGCCTTTCGCAGCTCCGTGAATTCCCGGTCCGGGTATCGATTGAGTCCCGCTGCCGCATCGGATACCGCGGCGGTAATGGCTGCCCTGACGTCAGCCGGGACCCCGTGGGTGTTTTCATTCACGTTCAGGAGGATTGGAACGTCCAGCTGGGGCGCGCCATAGGGAGTAAGCCCGCGAAGGTTGCTGCGGAGGGGAAGCCGGTTCAGGCGCTCTAGCTGGTCATTCACCTGAACAGTTTAGTGCCAGCGCCGGACACCGGAAAATGTGACGGTTTCCTGTTCGCTCCCGCATGCTGCGCCCTCACGCCCGTGGAGAGGCAAAATGCCGGGCCCTAACTTGCAGGCACGAACAATTGCTGGCCGGGAAAGACCGCGCCGGCAGGGAGGTTGTTCAGCTGCACGATGTCCGCGACGACGTCCCGCGGGTCGCGCTCCGGCGAGACGCTGGCGGCGATACCCCACAACGACTCGCCTGGCTGGACCGTCACGGCGACAGTGGGCGTCGTTGCAAGATCCGTCGCGGACTCCGACGCCTTGGCCGGGGCATTGAAAAAGCCTGCCAGGGAGAAGAGCAGCGCAGCCAGCAGGACCAGCGGAATGCCGATTAGCACGATGCGACCGCGACGGGTCAGCCGAAGCGGCGGAAGAGGCGCAGGCCGCCCGGCCAGACGATTGTCCGACTGGGACATGATTTGCTGCACCGAAAGCAGCTGTTGGCGTGAACCCCGCGTAACAGATGTACCTGACATGATCTGAGCCCTCCTGGACCGTACTGTGCTGCCCGGACGTCCTTCCCGCCGCCCCCGGCCGGACGTATTCCGGCGCGGTCTTCGAAGGACCAGGGCAGTCAGTAGAACATATATTCGAACTTTGCTTTCTCTGTTTTAGCACCTATCAACGAACATTGTCGAGACTCGCTAGAACAAATGTTTGAAAAAGCAATGCGGCTGGCCTAGCTTTGAACCAAAGAACAACCACCCGGACAGTCGATCAGCAGGGTCTGACATTCAAGGGCGGGACCTTCCAGGGCCTGGCCATGGAACGGACCGGCGGAACCGAAAGGCATTGGCGAACATGGCAGCAGCAGCCGCCGGGGGCAGGGCAACCGCGCAACCGAAGAGGACCGCCAAGGGCCTGACTCCACGGCAGAAGAAAATCCTCGAAACCATCCAGCGCTCGGTCAACGAGAACGGGTACCCGCCGTCCATGCGGGAGATCGGCGACACCGTGGGGCTGGCGAGCCTTTCGAGCGTCACGCACCAGCTCTCCCAGCTTGAGAAGCTTGGCTACCTCCGCCGCGACCCCAAGCGGCCCCGGGCCATGGAAGTCCTCATGCCCCTGACCCTGGACGGCGGAGCCGCAAAGCCGGCCAGCCAGGCGTCCGCCGTGCGTTCACCCGGTACAGCGACTGTCACCGAACTGCCCACCGCCCTGGACACGGCAATGGTCCCCCTGGTGGGCCGGATCGCCGCAGGCGGCCCCATCCTTGCCGACCAGCTGGTGGAGGATGTCATGCCGCTCCCCAGGCAACTGGTGGGCCAGGGGGAACTGTTCATGCTTCGGGTAGCCGGGGATTCCATGGTGGATGCGGCCATCTGCGACGGCGACTGGGTTGTGGTCCGCCGCCAGCAGGATGCCGCCAACGGGGACATTGTGGCCGCGCTCCTGGATGACGAAGCCACCGTCAAGACATTCCGCCAGCGCGACGGCCACACGTGGCTGCTGCCGCAGAACACCCAGTACGAACCCATCCTCGGGGACCACGCCACCATCATGGGCAAGGTTGTGTCCGTACTCCGCTCGCTGTAGCCGGGAAACTCCGCCCGCCGCAGCGAGGCGGGCTCAGGCGTTTTCCCGGGCCAGCCGTTCCAGGGCTGCGATCGCCGTCTTCCGGTCTGTTGTGGACCAGAAGGGCGGCAGCGCCCCGCGGAGGAACCCGGCATAGCGCTCGGTGGCCAACCGGGAGTCCAGCACGGCCACCACTCCCCTGTCGCCCGTGGAACGGATCAGCCGGCCGGCCCCCTGGGCGAGCCGGATCGCGGCGTGCGTGGCCGAAACCGACATGAAGCCGTTTCCACCGGCCTGTGCTACCGCCCGTGAGCGCGCCGTCATGAGGGGATCGTCCGGCCGCGGAAACGGAATGCGGTCTATCACCACCAGCCGGCACGAGCCGCCGGGGACGTCCACGCCCTGCCAGAGGGACATGGTCCCGAACAGGCAGGTATCGGGCTCGTCGGCGAACTGCTTTACCAGGGCGGTCATGGTGGAGTCACCCTGGCAGAGGACCGTCATTCCCAGCTTGGGGCGAAGCGCCTCGGCCGCTTCCTCTGCCGCACGCCGGGACGAGAACAGGCACAGTGCCCCGCCACCGGATGCACGGATCAGGGCTTCCAGTTCGTCCAGCGCTTCCGGGGAGGCGCCCCGGCCGGGCTTCGGCAGGTGCCCGGCAACGTAGAGGATGCCCTGCTTCGGGTAGTCGAAGGGCGATCCCACGTCAACGCCGGTCCAGCTGGGGGCGCCGTCGCCCACCAGGCCCAGTCCGCCCGCTGCAGGCTCGAATGCGGAACCGATGGCCAGCGTCGCGGAGGTCAGCACCACCGTGTGGCCGGCGAAGAGCCCCTCACGCAGCCTTCCGGCAACGGACAGCGGCGCAATGTTGATCAACGCCGGAGCGGTCTCGTCCGGCTGGGAGAATCCCTGCGCAGGATCAAAGGAGCTGGCACGGGAAAACCACACCACTTCGCGGTTCTCCCGGGCTGCCAGGAGCCGTTCACAAAGTTCCAGGATGAGCAGCAGCCGGGACCGCGCAAGCTGCCTGCCGCCGTCGGCCGTGGCGCTGCTGTCCCCCTTTGAATCCGAGAGGGCAGCGCGGCAGGCGTCCCGCAGCTGGTCCACGCAGTCCAGCTGTTCATCGTTGAGCCCGTTCGGGAGCAGCCCGTTGGGTACGCCTGCCAGGGCAAGCTCCAAGTTGGCGGCTGCGGCGTTCAACGCATCAACCGTGATGGCCGTGTGCTTCCGCGCACCGGCGGCAGCAGCGTGGACCATGGCCACCGAGAGCTGGCCGGAGACCGCCCCGGTGACCCTGTCCTGCAGTTCATGGGCCTCATCCACCACCACCACGTCATACTCGGGCAGGACGGCCAGGCCTTCGAACGCGCTGACAGCGAGCATCGCGTGGTTGGTGACCACAACATCCGCTTCAGCAGCATCCTGGCGCGCCAGTTCGCTGAAGCATTCCGCAGCCATGGGGCACTTCTGGGCGCCCAGGCACTCCATGGAGGTCACCGAAACCTGCCGCCAGGCACGGTCCGTGACGCCCGGCAGGAGTTCATCCCGGTCGCCCGTGTGGGTCTTTTCAGCCCATTCCCGGAGCCGCACCACCTCCTTGCCAAGCTGGGACGAGGGGCCGCCCACGGCTGCTGCGAAATGCGGGACGCTGGTGTCCTCGCCCAGGCTGAACAGCTGGCCCTCGGACGGCTCCTCACTGGGGAAGCCGCCTTCCAGCTTGTGCCGGCAGACGTAGTTGGAGCGGCCCTTGACCAGGGCCACTTTGACGGGCCTGTCCAGGGCGGGCGTGATCGCCTTGAGCAGCCGGGGCAGGTCCCTGCCCACAATCTGCGTCTGGAGGGCCAGGGTGGCCGTTGACACCAGGGCGGGCTTGTTGCTCTGCAGGGCGTGCGCGATCAGGGGGATGAGGTAGGCCAGGGACTTGCCGGTGCCGGTCCCCGCCTGGACCAGCAGGTGGTCCCCCGATTCAATGGCGCGGGCCACCTGCCTGGCCATCTCGTGCTGGCCGGCACGGCTTTGCCCGCCCATGCCGGCCACGGCCCGGTCGAGCAGTTCGATCACGAACTGCTCGCCGGCCGTTTCCGTGGCTTCTCCCGCCACGGCCTCAGTCATTGCTGACGAAAGGTTCCAGTTCAGCCGCGAAGCCTTCCCGGACCATCACGACGGCCCTGGTTCCGGCTTCAACGTGGTCGACGCTGATGATCTCGGCGTCGGAGTCGTGAAGCTTGCTGAGCAGGTCTCCGCGGTCGTACGGGATAAGCAGTTCCAGCTTGACGCTGGGCCGGGGAATGGCGTCGCTGATTGCCTTCAGCAGCTCGCCGATGCCTTCCCCCGTACGGGCCGAGACCACCACGTGCCGGGGCTCGCGCTGCTTGAGCCGTTCCACCACGAACGGATCAGCGGCATCGGCTTTGTTGAGCACGATGATTTCGGGCACCTTGCGGGCATCCACCTCGCTGAAGACCTTGCGGACTGCGGCGATCTGCCCCTCGGGATCCGGGTGCGAAACGTCCACCACGTGCAGGATCAGGTCCGCGTCGGCGACTTCCTCGAGCGTGGAGCGGAACGCTTCCACCAGCTGGGTTGGCAGCGAACGGACGAACCCCACGGTGTCGGCAAGGGTATAGCCCAGGCCATCCGCGGTTTCCGCTTTGCGGACGGTGGGATCCAGGGTGGCGAACAGGGCGTTCTCCACCAGGACTCCGGCGTCGGTCAGGCGGTTCAGCAGGGAGGACTTGCCCGCGTTGGTGTACCCGGCAATCGCTACGGACGGCACGGCATTACGACGGCGGTTGGCCCGTTTGGTCTCGCGGGCCGGCTTCATCGCGGCGATCTCCCGCCGCAGCTTGGCCATCCGTGTACGGATCCGGCGGCGGTCCAGCTCGATCTTTGTCTCACCGGGACCACGTGAACCCATGCCGGCAGCCGCGCTGCCCACCTGGCCACCGGCCTGGCGGGACATCGACTCACCCCAGCCCCGCAGGCGCGGCAGGAGGTACTCCAGCTGGGCCAGCTCCACCTGGGCTTTGCCTTCGCGGCTCTTGGCGTGCTGGGCAAAGATGTCCAGGATCAGGGCCGTCCGGTCGATGACCTTGACCTTGACGATGTCCTCCAGGCCCCGGCGCTGGGAGGGCGCGAGCTCGGCATCCACCACCACGGTGTCAGCGCCGGTGGACATCACGATGTCCCGGAGCTCCAGGGCCTTGCCCGAGCCGAGGAACGTTCCAGGATCCGGCTTGTCGCGCCGCTGGACGAGCCCGTCCAAAACCTCGGAGCCGGCAGTCTCCGCGAGGGCTGCGAGCTCCCGCAGCGAGTTCTCGGCGTCGGCCAGGGTCCCCTCGGACCAGAGCCCGGCCAGGACCACGCGTTCAAGGCGCAGCTGCCGGTACTCGACCTCGGTAACGTCTTCCAGTTCGGTGGAAAGCCCTGCCGTGCGGCGCAGGGCGCGGCGTTCCTCAAGGTCCTGCTGGTCGCCGTCGTACGTTGTGTGTTCTTCGTCCAGGCGGGAAATCGCCTGGGCTTTGCCGAGCATTGCCTTCCCGTCCCGGCCCTCCTCGCCGCCGCTTGGCACGCTGAGTTTCCTGGCCGGTACGTCCTTGGAGAGAATCCGGTCGATGACAGCTTGGATTTCCGCAGGACTCATGTCCTGGGCGGCTGGATCTGATCCGGTGTTGGGCTGGCTGGTCATGGTCTCCTTTGAAGATTCGGCAGTTCCAGAATAGTGCCGAATGCCGGTGATTGGTGAAGTATTCGCGCTGGGCTGACGGCCTGCGGTCATCCAAGCCTCCTGGCTTGTTGGGCCGGGCGCTGCAGGAGGCGGCGCCGGCGGAGAGGCCACGACTCAGATTCGTGGCGGAAACGGGAACAGCCGGAAACGGCGGGAAGACCAGCGGGAGGCGGAGCTTCGAGTGTTGTCCGGCGACCGGCAAACGGATATACGTTTGGTCCGGTGCACGCAGCGGAAGGGAGAAAACCTGCATCGCTGGGTGGGACAGGCTGCCACATGGGGACAGGCTTCGGGACGGGCTGTGCCCGTCCCGGCTACTCGAAGATCAGGAACATGCCCTCCAGCCTAGCAGAGGGCCGTCCCCGGCAGTTTCCCTTTACGCTGCAAGGCGAACTACTCTGGCCAGTTATGGAGTCCGCACATTATTTCAGCGCAACACCCGCCGGCCCTTTTACCCGCAAGCCGCTGGCTGTCGAACTCGCGGGGCAGACGCGCAGGCTGCAGACTTCCACCGGCATCTTCAGCCCGGACGGTATCGACAAGGGAACCGCCATCCTCCTCGCCGAAGTCCCGGCACCCGCGCCGCAGGGAAACCTGCTGGACATCGGCTGCGGATGGGGCCCGATTGCCCTGACCATGGGCCTGAAGTCGCCCTCTGCCCGGGTCTACGCAGTGGACGTCAACGAACGCTGCATCACGCTGACGAACGAGAACGCTGCGGCGCTGGGACTCGCCAACGTCACGGCCAGTACCCCTGACGCGGTGGACCCGGAGGTGCGCTTTGACACCATCTGGTCCAACCCGCCTATCCGGATCGGCAAGGACGAGCTCCATTCGCTCCTCAAGCTGTGGCTGCCCCGGCTGGCGCCTGGCGGTACGGCGTGGCTGGTGGTGCAGAAGAATCTTGGGGCCGACTCGCTGCAGCGCTGGCTTGCTGCGGAGCTGGACGAATCATTCAGCGTCAGCCGGGAATCAACGTCCAAGTCCTTCCGGATCCTGAAGGTCAGGAAAGCGTCCCGGTTGCCACAATAACTGCCGGGCCGCTCAGCTCAACATGTTCATGGCCCGCCGGGCCGGCAAAGAACTTGACGCCAACCACGCCGCCAGGCACCTGGACGCGCCAGGTGTCGGGGGCCTCCGCACCAGCCCAGTGCCGAATGGCCACTGCCGCTGCGCAGGCCCCGGTCCCGCACGACTGGGTCTCCCCCACCCCGCGTTCGTGCACGCGCATGGTGACTGTGCCGACGCCGTCGTGCACCAGGGGTTCTGATGGAACCACGAACTCTACGTTGGTCCCGTGGGACGGGACGGGGTCGACCACGGGCGCTGTGAACAGGCGGGTCGCCGTGAGTTCCGACAGCTCCGCCAGGGCAACGACGGTGTGGGGGTTGCCCATGCTGACGGAGAGGGCAGGCCGGGGAACTTCCAGGCCTTCTGCAGTGACCAGTGAATCCATCGCCTTGGCTGTGGCTTCCCCGGGGAAAATGAACTCCCAGGGCCCCATGTCCACGGCGTAGTCTTCGCCCGTCCGCACCACGGTCTTGACGCCGGCGCGCGTGCCGATGGTGAGGGCCCCGCCGTCGGGCAGGTCGATGAGCCCCTCCAAGCGGAGGAAGTGGACGAAGACGCGGACGCCGTTGCCGCACATCTCGGACAATGAGCCGTCACCGTTGCGGTAGTCCATGAACCATTCGGCGTCCGGGGTGGCGGCGAGCAGCTCACGGCCCTCCGGCAGGAAACGCGACGGGACGGCACGGATCAGCCCGTCGCCGCCGATCCCGCGGTGCCGGTCGCACAGCGCTGCAGCGTCCTGGGCGGATATGGTCAGGACGCCCTCGGGATCGGCCACCAGGACAAAGTCGTTGCCGGTGCCGTGTCCCTTGGAAAAGCGGAGCCCGCTCAGGGTGCGGAAGGCCGGCTCGGTGGTTTCTGCGAGGGTTGCGTCCATGTTTCCAAGGGTACCGGCCGGGCGGGGCAGCCCTAAATACGCGGTCCTTCGCACAGCGCTGCCGCCTTGGCCACCAACGTTGGGTCCTGCCACTCCAGCCAGGAGATGCGGGGATCGGCACGGAACCAGGTGAGCTGGCGCCGTGCGAACTGCCGGGTGGCCACGATGGTTTCTTCCGCCGCCTCCGCTACGGTCGACGCGCCGTCGATGACCCGGAGGAACTGGGCGTAGCCAAGCGCGCGGGACGCGGTTTTCCCCTGGCGCAGCCCTTGGTTGTCCAGCCGTTGGACTTCGGCCAGCAGGCCGTCGTCCACCATCCGGTGCACGCGGCGGGCTAGCCGGTCGCGGAGCACGTCCCGGTCCACTGCCAGGCCCACCTGGACGGCCGGCTGGACGTACTCGCGCTGCGGCATGAAGGAACTGAACGGCCGGCCGGTGAGCCGGTAGACCTCCAGCGCACGGATGATGCGCCGGGCGTCGGACAACCTTCCGGCCGAGACCGGGTCCACTTCGCGCAGGCGCTCCAGCAGCACCGCCTGCCCGTCCTCCGCGAGCTCAGCCTCCAGTTGTTGGCGCACCAGCGGATCTGTTCCGGGAAATTCAAGGACATCCAGTGCGGCCCGCACATACAGGCCCGAGCCGCCGGCCAGGATGGCGCGCTTACCGCGGGCGTGGATGTCCGCGATCAGGGTGCGCGCCTGCTGCTGGAACCGGGACACGCTGGCTTCCTCGGTCACGTCCATGATGTCCAGCAGGTGGTGGGGCACTCCCCTGCGTTCGGCCTGGGTGATTTTTGCCGTGCCGATGTCCATGCCGCGGTAGAACTGCATGGCATCGGCGTTGATGACTTCGCCGTCAAGTTCCAGTGCAAGATTGACGGCGAGGTCGGACTTGCCGGAACCGGTGGGACCGACGACGGCGATGACAGGCGGGGAGCCCACCGGTCAGCGGGTGCGGACGGGCAGCGAGGGCATGCCCAGCGAGACGCCCTTGCCGCCTGTACCGGCACCCGGCGCGGGGGCCCCGCAGGAATCAGCCTGGGACCTGTCCCAGGCATCGCCGGCCCGGGAGCGGCGCAGGCTGTAATCCTCCCGGGTGGGATCGGCCACGAGGTGGAAGGCGGCGGCCTCGGTGATGGTGACAGTGACAAGATCTCCCGGACGCGGAGCCTGGGCGCCCTCGGGGACGGAGAAGTGCACCAGCCGCTGGTCCTGGGAGCGGCCGGACAGCCGGTGGGTTTCCCCGGCTTTCCGCCCGGACTGCGCAGTGACCATGACCTCAACCCTGCGGCCCAGCTGGCGCCGGTTTTCCTCTGCCGCGATCCTGTCCTGGAGGGCGGTAAGGCGTTCAAAGCGTTCCTGAACCACGGCCTTGGGCAACTGGTCCGGCAGGTCTGCAGCCGGGGTGCCGGGACGCTTGGAGTACTGGAAGGTAAAGGCGGTGGCGAAGCGGGACTTCTCCACCACGTCCAGGGTGGCCTGGAAATCCTCTTCCGTCTCACCCGGGAAACCGACGATGATGTCGGTGGAGATGGCGGCGTGGGGAATTTTTTCCCGCACCTTGTCCAGGATGCCAAGGAACTTTGTGGACCTGTAGGAGCGCCGCATGTCCCGCAGGACCTTGTCCGAGCCGGACTGCAGCGGCATGTGCAGCTGCGGCATGACGTTGGGGGTCTCGGCCATGGCGTCGATGACGTCGTCGGTGAACGCGGCGGGGTGCGGGCTGGTGAAGCGGACGCGTTCCAGGCCTTCGATATCGCCGCAGGCCCGGAGGAGTTTGGAGAAGGCCTGCCGGTCGCCGAACTCGACGCCGTAGGAGTTGACGTTCTGGCCGAGGAGGGTGACTTCAATGGCGCCGTCGTCCACGAGGGCCTGGATTTCGGCCAGGATGTCGCCGGGCCGGCGGTCTTTCTCTTTTCCGCGGAGGGCGGGCACGATGCAGAAGGTGCAGGTGTTGTTGCAGCCTACGGAGATCGATACCCAGCCTGAGTAGACGGAATCCCGTTTGGTGGGAAGCGTCGAAGGGAAGACGTCCAGCGACTCAAGGATTTCAAGCTGGGCCTCGTTGTTGTGCCGCGCGCGGTCCAGCAGGGCGGGCAGGGCGCCAACATTGTGCGTGCCGAAGACGGCGTCCACCCAGGGCGCCTTTTTCAGGATGGTTTCCCGGTCCTTCTGGGCGAGGCAGCCGCCCACCGCAATCTGCATGCCGGGGTTGGCCGCCTTCACCGGAGCGAGGATCCCCAGGTTCCCGTAGAGCTTGTTGTCCGCGTTTTCGCGCACTGCGCAGGTGTTGAACACCACGACGTCGGCCTGCTCACCCTCCGCCGGTACGTACCCGGCGTCCTCGAGCATGCCTGCCATGCGCTCTGAGTCATGGACGTTCATCTGGCAGCCGAAGGTGCGCACCTGGTAGGTGCGTGGCTTCTGGGCAGCCGCTTGCGGAGCGCCGGCGGCCGCTGTGGAGGTGCCGGCACCGGAAAAGGGGGAAGGGATGGTCAAACTCACCTGTTAAGGGTACCGGTTTTACCGTTCGCCACTGTCTGCCGCGGCCCGGGACTCCAGGACGTCATTGACGATCCGGAATGCCTGGGACGGCTGGTACCCCTTGCGGGCGAGCATGGAGGCCAGCCGGCGTGCAACCTTGTCCCGTTCCGCCCTGTCCTGGAGATCCATCCCGGGGCGGAGCTTCCGCTCAACGAGCTGCCTTGCTGCGGCTTCTTCATCCGCGTCCGACAACTGTTCCAGGGCGGCGGCGGCAGTATCCTGGTCGATGCCTTTCTCTGCCAGCTCGCGCCGGAGGGCGCCCTTTGCCAGTTTCCGCGACTGGGCGCGGCTCCGGACCCACATGTCGGCGAATTCGGCATCGTTGATCAGGCGGGCTTCCTGGAACTTATCCAGCACGGCCTCGGCGACGTCTTCCGGGACGTTCCGCTCCGCAAGCTTCCGTGCGAGCTGAAGCCTGCTCTTGGCTGACGCGGTCAGCTGCCGGTAGACGATGGACTGCGCAACCGACACGGGATCAGGCTCGGCGTCCCCTGCAACGGGAGAGTCCGGCGCCGGGCCGTCCTGGAGGTCATCGGCAGACGAAGCGGCGCGCCGCCCGCCGGCTCTGGACCGGCGGGGGCGCGCACTTTCAGGGCTGGTCAACGGTTAGAACCCGTCAACGGCCTTCAGCTTCGGGGAATCCTTGGACTCGGGCTCTGCAGGCTTGACGCCAACACCAAGCTTTTCCTTGATCAGGCGCTCGAGTTCGGCGGCCAGCTCAGGGTTGTCGCGCAGGAACCGGCGCGAGTTCTCCATGCCCTGGCCCAGCTGGTCGCCATCATAGGTGAACCAGGAGCCGGACTTCTTGATGATGCCGTGCTCCACGCCCATGTCAATGATGCCGCCCTCGCGGGAGATGCCCTGGCCGTAAATGATGTCGAACTCGGCCACCTTGAAGGGCGGGGCCATCTTGTTCTTGACGATCTTCGCCTTGGTCCGGTTACCGACCGAATCCGCGCCTTCCTTGAGGGTCTGGATGCGGCGCACGTCGATACGGATGGAGGCGTAGAACTTCAGTGCCTTACCGCCGGTGGTGGTTTCCGGGGATCCGAAGAAGACACCGATCTTTTCACGGAGCTGGTTGATGAAGATTGCGGTGGTCTTGGTCTGGCTCAGGCGGCCGGTGATCTTGCGCAGGGCCTGGCTCATGAGGCGTGCCTGCAGGCCCACGTGGCTGTCGCCCATGTCGCCTTCGATTTCGGCACGGGGCACCAGCGCCGCGACGGAGTCGATCACGATGACGTCCAGGGAGCCTGAACCCACCAGCATGTCCATGATTTCGAGGGCCTGCTCGCCGGTATCCGGCTGGGACACCAGGAGGGCGTCCGTGTCCACGCCGAGCTTGGCGGCGTACTCAGGATCGAGGGCGTGCTCGGCGTCGATGAAGGCAGCGATGCCGCCCAGGCGCTGGGCATTGGCCACTGCGTGCAGGGCAACGGTGGTTTTACCGGAAGATTCCGGGCCGTAGATTTCAACGACGCGGCCCCGGGGCAGGCCGCCAATTCCCAGTGCAACGTCCAGGGCGATGGAGCCGGTGGGGATGACCTCGATGGGGGCCCGGACTTCATCGCCGAGCCGCATGACTGAGCCTTTACCGAACTGCTTGTCGATCTGGGCCAGCGCTGCTTCGAGCGCTTTTGCACGATCCGGGGCTGCCGCCATGGTTCACACCTCTAATGCTTTCTCGCTTTGGAGTGGCCTCAGCGGCCGTTTATTGGTCATCTCTGACGCTAATGGGACCCACTGACATTCCGGCCGGCTAACGGCGGCTATGTGGATAACCCGCTAGGAAAAGCATAGCTTTACCCGAACAGGTATTCGAACAGGAGCACGGCGTGTCAGGAGAATCAGGCTAGTTGGTGCGGGGCTTGAGATCCCGCCCCAGCCGGCGCTCGGCAGGGACGTCCTGCACGTCGCAGACAGCCAGCCACACCTTGCGGGGTTCCACGCCGGCAGCCAGCGCCTGGTCCGCAGTGCGCCCGCCCACCCCGGCGAGCACAAGCGTGCTGCTGAGGACCCGCGAGTACCCGGCGCCGAATTCGTCGTCCATGAGCCGCCAATAATCGCTGATTCGCACCAGAAAAGTCTCTCACGGCCGCACCCTAGAATTGTTGCCATGAGCAGCTCCCCCGACGTTCCCTCCCTGCAAGGCCGCCACGACGAAGCCACCGTGGACGCCGCGTTGCAGAACGTGGAGCACCAGATCAGCCTCTTCTGGCGGCGCGCCCGGGCCATCTCCAACCAGCTCTCCCGCCAGGTCCATCCGGACATGGAGCCGGCCGCCTATGGCCTGCTGACGGTAATCCGCCGGGAGGGCCCGATCAGGCTCACCGACCTTGCCATGAACATTGGCGTGGGCAAGCCGTCCGTCAGCCGGCAGATCGCATTCCTGGAGAGCCTGGGACTCGTGTCCAAGGAGGCCGATCCGCTGGACGGACGCGCCCAGGCCATCCGGCTGACCCCCAAGGGGGAGGAAAAGATGCACCAGGTCCAGGATGCCCGGCGGCAGGTGTTCCGTGAACGCCTGGGGGAATGGCCGGTGGAGGACCTGGAAGAACTGGCCCGGTACATGGCCAAGCTGAACTCCACGTACGAACGTGACGGCTTCCCGAAGGACGGGCCGGCGGCCGCCTCTGCGGAAGACTCCTAGCAGGGACAACTGAAGCCCCCGGCAAGGCCGGGGGCTTCAGTGCGTCTTGTTTCCAGGGCCGCCTTAAGGCGCCGCCTTTACCGGGCGCCTGAAAGAAGGCCGGTGGAAAGTTCGTCGTTGAGTTCAGTGTTCAGGTCGCGCTCAAGGTCACGGCCATAACGCTGGGAGAACTCCTGCGGAACGGTGTCCGGAACGGCAACGCCTTCGGCAACTGCCACACGGTCGCTCACTTCGCGGAGCATGCTGGACAGCGGGACATCCAGCGCCGAGCAGATCGAAGAGAGGAGCTCGGATGACGCTTCCTTCTGGCCGCGCTCCACTTCACTGAGGTAACCCAGGGAGACACGGGCGCTGTGCGAAACTTCACGGAGCGTACGCCCCTGACGCTGGCGGACATCGCGCAGGACATCACCAATTTCGTGACGAAGTACAACCATCTTGCGCTCCTTCTGTTCGCTCTTAGCCTGATCGGCGAGGCCCACATCCTTCCAGCGGACAACGCCGTTTACGGATACGGGCTGCTTTACCATCTGTATCGCCTTGCTCCCTCATAGGTCAGGTCCGCGGTGGCGCGAACCGTCGTGGTCATTTCATCCTAGGCGCCTCCACTCTCCGGAAGCGACACAATGTAATAACTAATCGGTACCGGCTTTTGTTCCCGCCAACTTTACGTCCGGGTAACTTCAGCCGGCGGGGTCACTGGGACAGGGCCTCAAGAAGCCGTTCGAGGGCAGCTGCGCAGGCCTGTCCGCGGATTTCCGCTCGGTTGCCGGCGAAGGAATACTCGAAGGCTGCCGTCCCTGCAGCGGTGGCGATGCCGACATATACGGTTCCCACCGGCTTTCCGTCGTGTGCGTCCGGTCCCGCAACGCCGGTGGTGGAGACGCCGATGTCAGCGCCCAGGACTGTCCGGGCTCCGGCCGCCATGGCTGCGGCGACGCCGGGATCGACTGATCCGGCGCGGGCCAGCAACTCTGCCGGGACGTCCAGGACCGATTCCTTGACCGAGTTCTGGTAGGCAACCACCCCACCTTGCAGGATCCCGGAGGCGCCGGGCGTGTCGGCAAGGACCGCGGACACCATGCCGGCGGTCAGCGATTCTGCGGCGGCCACGGTGCGTCCCGTGTCGAGGGCTTTCCTGACTGCTTCCGCAGACAGATGGTGGAGGTTGGTCATGCCGGCTCCTGTCCTTTGCCGCTGCGCGCTTGCAGCTTTCCCTTCGCCCGAAGACGCAGTGCCTCAATCACGTACTGGACGCCGGTCCAGACAGTGATGGCCACGGCCGCCATCATGACGGCGAACGCCGCCCAAGCCAGCCATGGAGCGACAGCACCCAGCGGCAGGAGGTAGAGGAAGATGGCCGCAGTCTGCACGACAGTCTTGAGCTTTCCGCCCCGCGAAGCAGGGATGACGCCGTAGCGGATCACGAAGAAGCGCAGCGCGGTGATGCCCCACTCGCGGACCAGGATCACCAGCGTGGCCCACCAGGGAAGTTCGCCCAGCACCGAGAGCATCACCAGGGCGGAGCCGGTAAGGAGCTTATCTGCGATGGGATCGGCAATCTTGCCGAAGTCCGTCACCAGGTTCCGGCTCCTGGCGATATCTCCGTCGAGCTTGTCCGTATAGATGGCGACGGCGAACGCCGCTACCGCGGCCCACCGCCACGGCCCGGACACGCTCTGCAGCCCCGGCGCGTCCGCGATAAGGAACCACACGAAGAACGGGACCAGCGCGATGCGGATCATGGTCAGGATATTGGGAAGGTTCCAGACCCCGGCACGGCCTGGGCCGGCCGCGGTGGCATCGGTGCTAGTCACGTTCCTAGGCTACATTCTTTGGGCTAGCGCCCGGTGAGGGACCAGGCATCTTCGGAACCGTCCTCGTCGTCATAGCCGCCGGGCGGGGAATCCGAGCCGTCGTAATATTCCGCACTCTGCTTCCGCTGGTCGAGGTCCGCCGCCACGAGGTCTTCCGCGTATCCGCCCCGGGCGATGTTGGCGTTGGCGTTGTCGCTCAGGGCTGCGGTCTGCGAGTCCGGCGCAGCGGGTGCGTCCTGGCCCTTCATGGCCGCCAGGACGGGGGCAAGATCGTCCGGTTTCACCAGGACGTCACGTGCCTTGGACCCTTCGGACGGGCCCACCACGCCCCGGGATTCCAGCAGGTCCATGAGGCGCCCCGCCTTGGCGAAGCCGACGCGGAGCTTGCGCTGGAGCATCGAGGTGGAGCCGAACTGCGTGGTGACCACGAGCTCCGTCGCCTGCAGCAGGACCTCGAGGTCGTCCCCGATGTCGTCGTCGATCTGCTTCTTCGGCGCCTCGGCGGCGACGTCGTCGCGGTAGCTCGCCTGGAGCTGCCCCTTGACGTGCTCAACCACCTTGTGGATTTCGGACTCCGTGACCCAGGCGCCCTGGACGCGCATGGCTTTGGAGGCGCCCATCGGCAGGAACAGCGCGTCACCCTGGCCAATCAGCTTTTCGGCGCCCGGCTGGTCAAGGACAACGCGTGAATCCGTGACGGAGGAAGTG
Source organism: Arthrobacter sp. AB6 (assembly GCF_031844545.1). NCBI lineage: Bacteria > Bacillati > Actinomycetota > Actinomycetes > Micrococcales > Micrococcaceae > Arthrobacter > Arthrobacter sp. AB6. Next base: position 207,453 of record NZ_JAUZVL010000004.1, on the reverse strand, counting down.
GCGAACGCCATGCGGGATGGAACGTTGGCCTTGATCAGGCCGGTGACGACGTCCACGGAAGGCCGTTGGGTGGCCAGGACCAGGTGGATGCCTGCCGCGCGGGCAAGCTGCGTGATGCGGACGATCGAGTCTTCGACGTCACGCGGGGCAACCATCATGAGGTCCGCGAGTTCGTCCACGATCACCAGCAGGTAGGGATACGGCCGGATGACGCGCTTGGAGTCCACCGGCGGCTGGACCTTACCGGCGCGGACTGCCTTGTTGAAGTCATCGATGTGCTTGAAGCCGTAGTTGGCGAGGTCGTCATACCGCGCGTCCATCTCCCGGACCACCCACTGCAGCGCCTCGGCTGCCTTCTTCGGGTTGGTGATGATGGGTGTGATCAGGTGCGGGACGCCCTCGTAGGCCGTGAGCTCCACCCGTTTGGGGTCCACCATGACCATACGCACTTCATCCGGGGTGGCGCGCATCAGGATGGATGTGATCATCGAGTTCACGAACGATGACTTGCCGGCACCGGTGGCGCCTGCCACGAGGAGGTGGGGCATCTTGGCGAGGTTGGCCACTACGTAGCCGCCTTCCACGTCCTTGCCCACGCCCATCACCATGGGGTGGTCCGTCCGGCGGGCGTTCTGGCTTCGCAGGACGTCGCCCAGCGAGACGGTCTCGCGGTCCGTATTCGGGATCTCGATGCCGATGGCCGACTTGCCCGGGATCGGGCTCAGGATTCGCACGTCACTTGAGGCTACGGCGTAGGAGATGTTCTTGGACAGCGCGGTGACGCGTTCCACCTTGGTTCCGGGGGCGAGTTCGATCTCGTACCTGGTAACCGTGGGGCCGCGGCTGAAGCCGGTAACGGTGGCGTCGACGTTGAACTGCTGGAGGGTGTCAGTCAGGGCAGCGACGACGGCGTCGTTGGCTTCCGTGCGCTCCTTGGGGATGGAGCCGGGCGTCAGGTAGTCCGATGCCGGGAGCGTGTACGTCACGTCGCCGGCGAGGGACAGCTGCTCGGTGCGCTGCGGGATGGGAACCGGCGGCGGGGCGGGCGCCACGGGGTTGGACGGCACCGTTGGCGCGGCCGCCGGCTTGGCAGCGGCTGCGGACATGCCGGGGGTGATCATGGGGATGGCTTCGGTTGCGTTCTCACCCGCGGCGGAGGGAGCACCCGCGCCCAGGCCCTGCGCGGCCTTAATCTTCTCGACGGCGATCTCCGCCTGCGTGGGCCGCCGGACTCCCGGCGCCGGGCGCGCCTCTGCGCTCCCCTTTGGGTCGTCGTCGTCGATCACCGCGTGCTCGAAGGCTTCGTCCCCTACGTAGCCCTCCAGTCCGGCGCCGGTGTCCTCCTGGTCCTTGCCGAAGAAGCGGCGCTTCTTCTTGGGGCCCCTGGACGCCGTGGCGGGCGAGGTCCGTTCCAGGTAGCTGCGGTCGTGGGCGTCCCGGTCCTGGTCATCCAGCAGGTCAATGCCCATGAGGTGCTCGTAGCCGGTGCGCAGGCGGCGCGGAATCGCGGTGAACGGAGTAGCCGTAATGATCAGCAGGGAAATGAAGGCCAGCAGCGAGTAGAGCACCAGTGGAACGGCAGCATGGATCGCGGCCAGCGGCGATGCGGCGAGGAAACCGAGCATGCCGCCGGCCTGGCGGAGGCCGTCGAACCCCTGGGCCACCGTGGGCTGGCCGCCCAGCACGTGGGCAAGCCCGCAGCCGGCGAACGTCATGATGAGGAAGCCGATGCCCACCCGGTTGTTGCCCCGGCCGTCGGACGGCTGGCGGAAGAGCCGGAACGCGCAGACAAAAAGCATCAGCGGAAGAAGCAGCGAAATCCACCCGAAGGTGCCGTTGACCACGGCGTACACCGCGTCCGGGAACCAGCCGGTGAGGCCCCACCAGGCGAAGGTGGCAATAAAGATGCCCAGGGCCAGGTTGAACAGGGCTGCGCCGTCACGGCGTTCTTCCGCGGGGAGGTCGCTGACGTCGTGGCCGATCCGCCGCACGCCTCCGCCCACCAGGTGGCCCACTCCCAGCCAGGCTCCGCCCACCACGCGCAGCAACCACGGCTGGTGGTGCTCGACGGCGGGAAGCTGGCGGGTGCGCGCGGTGCTGGAGGAGCCGCCGGCACGCCCGGATTTGGCGGCCGTGGAGCCTGAACCGCGGCCGGAGGAGCTGCCGGTTTTGCTTCCGGCGCTGCCCCTGCTGGAGCCATTGGGCGCGGACGTAGTACGAGTGGCCATACCAGCCACGGTACCCGAGTTCGGCTGGTTTTCCGGGGATTTGGACCCCCTGGCTCCCGGTTCGCGGCCCTTAAACGCGTCCGGCCCGCGGCCCCGTTGGACGGGAGCGCGGGCCGGAGCAGGCAGGCAACTGTCAGGCCTCGAGCACCACGGGGATGATCATCGGTTTCCGGCGGAGCTTGCGGTTGACCCAGGTGCCCACCACGCGGCGGACCACCTGCTGGAGCTGGTGGCTGGTGTGGTCCGCGTGGTTGAGGACCGCTTCCTCCAGCGCAGCGTTGATCTTGGGGATGATTTCGTCGAACACGGAGTCGTCCTCCGCCACCCCGCGGGCGTGGATCTCGGGGCCGGACACCACCTTGCCGGTGGCGCGGTGGATGACGGTGATGATGGAGATGAAGCCTTCGTCGCCGAGGATCCGGCGGTCCTTGAGGTCGGCGTCCGTGATCTCGCCGACGCTGGAGCCGTCCACGTAAACGAAGCCGACTTCCACCTGGCCCACGACGTCGGCCCGGTGGTCCTTCAGGTCGATGACGGTGCCGTTGTCCGCGAGGATGACGCTGGCTTCGGGGACGCCGGAATCGATGGCGATCTTGCCGTTGGCGATCAGGTGGCGGGTCTCACCGTGCACCGGCATGGCGTTGAGCGGCTCGAGGATGTTGTAGCAGTAAAGGAGTTCGCCGGCGGCGGCGTGGCCCGAGACGTGGACCTTGGCGTTGCCCTTGTGGATCACGTCGGCGCCCAGCTTGAGCAGCCCGTTGATGATCCGGAAGACGGCGTTCTCGTTGCCGGGAATGAGGCTGGAGGCGAGGATGACGGTGTCGCCGTCCCCCACCACCACGCGGTGGTCGCCGTTGGCCATCCGGGACAGGGCCGCCATGGGCTCACCCTGCGAACCGGTGGACATCAGCACCACGCGGTTGTCCGGGAGGTTGTCCACGTTCTTGATGTCCACGATCAGGCCCGGCGGGACGTCCAGGTACCCGAGCTTCTCGGCAATGGCCATGTTGCGGACCATGGAGCGGCCCACGAAGGCCACCTTGCGGTTGTGCTTGGCAGCTGCGTCCAGCACCTGCTGAACCCGATGGACGTGCGACGAGAAGGACGCCACGATGATGCGTTTGGTGGCCTGGCCGAAGAGCCGTTCGAGTGTGGGCCCGATTTCCTTCTCGGCAGTGGTGAAACCCGGGACGTCGGCGTTGGTGGAGTCGGACATGAAGAGGTCCACGCCCTCTTCGCCGAGCTTGGCGAAGTGCCGGAGGTCGGTGATGCGCCCGTCCAGGGGCAGCTGGTCCATCTTGAAGTCGCCGGTGTGCAGCACAGTGCCGCCGGCGGTCCGGATGAACACAGCCAAAGCGTCGGGGATGGAGTGGTTGACGGCCACGAACTCACACTCGAACGGGCCGAACTTTTCGATCTGGCCCTCCTCTACCGTGAGGGTGTACGGCCGGATGCGGTGCTCCTGCAGCTTTGCCTCGATCAGGGCGAGGGTGAGCTGCGAGCCCACCAGCGGAATGTCGTTGCGTTGGCGCAGCAGGTACGGAACGGCTCCGATGTGGTCTTCGTGGCCATGGGTGAGGACCACTGCGACGATGTCGTCCAGCCGGTCCTCGATGTAGGAGAAATCAGGCAGGATCAGGTCGACGCCCGGCTGGGTTTCCTCGGGAAAGAGGACGCCGCAGTCCACGATCAGCAGCTTGCCGTCGATTTCGAACACGGCCATGTTCCGGCCGATCTCCCCCAGCCCGCCCAGCGGAACAATCCGGAGGGTGCCTTGTGGCAGGCGGGGAGGGGTGACAAGGCCGGTGAGGGCAGTTTGGGTCATATTGCACTACTTTCCAGGCGGAAGGGTGCTGGTCTTACTCCTCAGGAAAAGACCAGCCCCGCTTCCGCCAAATCCCCGCGGATGGTTTCGATCTCGGCTTCGTCCGGCTCCACGAGGGGCAAACGGACAATCGAGTTGGGCAGGACTCCCTGCCATTTAAGAATCTGCTTGGCCGCGACGGCCCCCTGGACCCGCGTCATAGTGGCCCGGACAACAGGCTGGAGTTCAAAGTTGATCTTCCGGGCAGTGCCGAGGTCGTTCGCGTTGACGGCGTCGATGAGCTCGCGGAAGCGGCGCGTGGCCACGTGGGTGGTGACGCCCACCAGGCCGACGGCTCCAAGGGCCATCCACGGAAGGGTCAGTCCGTCGTCGCCCGAGTAGAAGAGGAGGTCCGTCTCGGCCATGACGCGCGTGGCGGCGACGAAGTCGGCCTTGGCGTCCTTGACTGCCACGATGTTCGGGTGCTGCGCCAGCCGGATCATGGTGTCGGGCTCAATGGCGATGGAGGAGCGGCCGGGGATGTCGTAGAGCATGACGGGCACGTCGACAGCGGAGGCGACCGTTTCGAAGTGCGCGCGGACCCCTGCCTGGCTGGGCTTGTTGTAGTACGGCGTCACCAGGAGGAGGCCGTCGACGCCGAGGGCTGCCGCCTGCTTGGAAAGGTGCACCGAGTGGGCGGTGTCGTTGGTGCCGGTGCCGGCAATGATGGCAGCCCGGCCGCCGACAGCGTCCTTGACGGCGCGGAACATGCCGAGGTTTTCCTCGTCCGTGAGGGTGGATGTTTCGCCCGTGGTTCCGGTGACTACCAGGCCATCGCAGCCGTCGTCCACCAGCTTGCCGGCCAGTTCAGCGGCCTGCTCGTAATCCACTGCGCCGTCCTTGGTGAACGGTGTGACCATGGCGGTCAGAAGAGTACCAAGGGCAGGGAGATGCGCGGAATTGTCAGCCATGGAAAAAACGTTACCCTGTCAGCGGCTGGTTAGGACAATGCCGGGAACGTGATGCACGTCAAACAGGCGGGCCTGCACCTCGGCGCCGACCCCTTTCGCCTTGCCCGGAACCCCTTCCCCCTCGCGGCATTCGAGCCGGTCAGGGAGCGTGCCGGCCAGAGGAGCGGGGCGCCCCGGCCGGCGGGCCGCAATACCGTCCGACGGCGGCCTGCCGCAGTTCCTCCGCCCATGAGGCCAGCCTCTGGGCAGCCCGGACATAGTGGAACAGCTCCAGCGGGGTCAAGGCGTCTATATCCGATTCCGCGAGACGGCGGGCGAGCTCGGGTCCCTCAGGCTGGGCTGCAAGGCTGATGCCTTCCTGCTCCCACTCGACGTCCTCGGGCGGCCGGCCCGCCACCAACTGGCGGAAGAGGAAGTCGACGACCCCGGGACTCATAGCCTTCATGAGCCCTGCATTGCCGGACTCATGGGCGGGAATTCCGGATGATGGAGTGTGCATGCAGCCCATATTATTCGAACATATATTCGAATACAAGAAGTTTCCCGACAGCTCCGGCACAGGCAGGTGTGAGACGATCTGGTCATGACGTCCCGTACCCCGGCAAGAACGTCCCGCAAGACCGCCGGGCGGCCGGTTACGGCCAGGCTCCACGGCATCGACGCTGCCCGCGGCCTCGCCTTGCTGGGCATGATGGCCACCCACCTGCTTCCCACGTTCGAATCGAACGCGGACCTGACCCCCACCTGGATCGGCCTTACCTTCTCGGGCCGGGCTGCAGCACTGTTTGCGGTACTTGCGGGAGTGGGCCTGGCCTTGTCCACCGGAAAGCACAAGCCCCTGCAAGCCCCGGACCTGTCCGCCGCCCGCCGCGGCGTTGCCCTGCGCGCCCTGGTGATCGCCGCCGTCGGACTTTCCCTGGGCGGGCTGGAAGTCAACCTGGCCATCATCCTGGTCCACTACGCGGTGCTGTTCCTGTGTGTCCTGCCGTTCCTGGGGATGGGGCTGAAGCAGCTGTGCGCCTGGGCCGGCGGCTGGATCATGGGGTCACCGGTGCTGGCCTATCTCCTGCGCCCCTGGCTCCTCGCTGCCGAACCGCCGATGCAGCTGGGCCACAACCCCTCGTGGGAAGACCTGTCAACACCCGCGAGCCTGCTGGCGGACCTGTTCTTCACCGGGTACTACCCCGTGTTCCAGTGGCTTTCATACCTGCTCGTCGGGCTCATCGTGGGCCGGCTGGTGCTGGGCAGGGCGATGGTGCCGGTGGTGCTGCTGGTTGGCGGCTCTATCGTCGCAGTCCTGGCCAGGACCCTGGGTGTTACGGCGATGGAGAGCTGGGGCGGCCGGGCCGCACTGGAGGAACTGCTGAATTCCCCGGGTTATCCGCTGGAGAGCGTCCTGCAGGTGAACTTGACGGGCATCGCCCAGGAGGGGTCCTGGTGGTGGCTGGCTTCCGCGGCACCGCACTCGGCCACCACCCTGGACCTGTTGCACACCTCGGGCGTGGCTGTGGCGGTCATCGGCGCGTGCCTGCTGCTGGGCCGGCTTGCCGAGTGGGTGGACGTGGACCTGCTGCTGCCGCTGCGAGGTGCCGGAGCGATGACCCTGAGCCTCTACACAGTCCACGTCTGGGTGGTCTCCGGCTTCTACCTCAAGCCGCTGCCCGCCGGCTGGACGGAGGACGGGATGTATTTTGCCCACGCCGCCAGTGCAGTAATCGTTGGCATGGTGTTCGTGCTGCGGAAGTGGCGCGGGCCCTTGGAGTGGCTGGGACACGCCGCGAACCGGGCGGGCCGGGGCGAGCTTAGGCCGTCCGTTCGCTAGCTGTACTCAGCAGCTGGCGCCGGGCCGGAGAGGGCTCCTAGGCGGGAACGTTTCCGCGGAAGAGCTTGATTGCGTCCCGCATGGAAGCGCGGGCGCGTTTCCGGTCGCCGGCGGCGTCATACGCGCAGCTCAGGCGGAACCAGGAGCGCCAGTCATCCGGAGCCGCCTCGGCCTCGGAACGGTACTTCTCGAACTCGGCATCCGCGGCTGTCCGGACGATCCGGCCGGCCGGCGTGCGGGGCAGCTCATCCACCGGGAGTCCGCCCTCCGCCTCCAGGACCTTGGCCATCTGCTCCGTGCGGGCGCCGAACATCAGCTCCCGGATGAGTGCCCATGCACCGATGGCGGGCAGCACCAGGTACGCCGCACCGATAGCCTGCGCCGCGAGGTTGCTGTCCGTCAGCAGGAGGATGGAGCGCTGGAAGGACACCACCAGGTAGAAGACCAGCAGCAGGGTCACCGCTCCCACCCAGATCTTGGTGCGGTTCTTCCGGAAGCCGGCCAGCAGTCCTTCCATGGCCTAGAGCCCCAGGTCCAGGTAGCCGTCCAGGCCTACGGTCAGTCCGGGGTGTGTCGCCACGTTGCGGACGCCCAGCAGGACACCGGGCATGAATGAGGCGCGGTCGAAGGAATCGTGGCGCAGCGTCAGCTGCTCGCCGGGACCGCCCAGCAGGACTTCCTGGTGCGCCACGAGTCCCCGGAGGCGCACGCTGTGGACCCTTACGCCGTCAACGTCGCAGCCCCGCGCTCCGGCCAGCTCGCTGGTGGTGGCGTCCGGGCTGGGCGGCACCTGCGCCACAGCGCGTTCGGCAGCGATGAGCTGGGCGGTGCGGACCGCCGTGCCCGAGGGCGCGTCCACCTTGTCCGGGTGGTGGAGCTCGATGATCTCGACCGATTCGAAGTACTTGGCGGCCTTGGCGGCGAAGGCGGAGGCCAGCACCGATCCGAGGGCGAAGTTCGGGGCGATCAGGACACCTGTTTCCGGATGTCCTGCCAGCAGGCTTTCCAGCGCGGACAGCCTGCCCGCGTCCCAGCCGGTGGTTCCCACAACAGCGTGGATCCCGTGTTCGACGGCGAAGCGGACGTTCGCTTCCGTGCTTTCCGGAACCGTCAGGTCCACCACGTACCGGGCGCCGGCAGCCGTGACCTGGTCCAGCGAATCGCCGCGTCCCAGGGCCGCCACCAGTTTCATGTCGGGCGCGGCTTCGATGGCTTTTACGGCTTCGGCGCCCATGCGCCCGTTCGCGCCCAGCACGGCAACGGGCATGGGAGCAGGGAGTTGTTCGGTCATGCCGTTAAGCCTACCGGCGGGCCCGCGCCGAACAGGAACCGGGGAGTGTGCGTTACCTCGCAGGAAGCATGGTGCCGGCCGGCACCAGCGGAGACCTCAGCTGCCGGCGCCGACCCACTCCACCGTGCCGTCAGTAAAGAACTGTTCCTTCCAGATGGGCACCTGTTCCTTGATCCGGTCCACCAGCTCCGAGCACACAGCGAAGGCCTGGCCCCGGTGGGACGCAGACACCGCGCACACCAGCGCGGGATCGCCGATCTCCAGCATGCCGATCCGGTGCGCCGCCCAGATGCGGACCGGCTGCCTGGTTCCGCCACTTTCCAGGCCCGCCGCCTGTTCGGCGACCAGCTGCGCGACGACGTCGGCCATCACCTGGTATGCCATGGGATGCGCGCTGTAGCTGAGCCGCTCAACCGGCTTGCCGCCGTCGTGGTTCCGCACCACGCCGCTGAAGCTGACCACCGCCCCCGCGGTGTCGCTCTCCACTGCCGCGATGGCCTGGTCGACGGAGATTGGCTCCGCGCTCAGGACGGCGTTGACTACCTCGAAAACTGCTTCAGTGCCCATGTCCGCCTTCCAGCTGGTCGCACAGGTGCCCGATCACGGGGTCCAGGACGGTCAGTCCGTCCATGACCCCCTTGGGTGATCCGGGCAGGTTGATGATGAAGGTGCTGCCGGCCGCGCCGGCATAGCCGCGGCTCAGGGCCGCCAGCGGGGTCTTCGCGGCTCCGGCGCGGCGCACTGCTTCCATGATGCCGGGGATCTCTCGGTCCAGCAGCGGCAGGGTGACGTCCGGGGTGCGGTCGTCCGGGCTGAGGCCCGTCCCGCCGCTGGTGATGACGACGGCGGGGTGCTGGGTGAGGAGGGCGCGGATGGCTGCGCCCACGGGCTCGCCGTCGGGGACCACCATGGCCGGGAACACGTCGAAGCCGTGTTCTGTCAGCCAGTCCGTGATCACGGGGCCGGTTTCGTCATCGTAGATGCCGGCCGCAGCGCGGGTGGAGGCGATCACGACGCCGGCCTTCCGGCCCTGCACGTCGCCGTGCCGGTGCGGCTCGGAGGCATTGATGGTGCTTGGATTGGTCACAATGTCCAGTCCCCGCTTTTGCCGCCGCTCTTGGCCAGCACCTTGATGTCGGTCAGGACAGCGTGCTTGTCCACGGCCTTGATCATGTCGTAGACGCTCAGCGCCGCAACGGACACCGCTGTGAGGGCCTCCATTTCCACGCCGGTGACGCCGCGGGTCTTCACGGTGGCGAGGATCGAAACCGTCGCGGCGCCAAGCTCGAAGTCCACGGTGACCTTGGACAGCGGAAGCGGATGGCACAGCGGTATCAGTTCGGGGGTCTTCTTGGCCGCCATGATTCCGGCAACCCGTGCCACGGCCAGGGCGTCGCCCTTGGGCAGTCCGCCCGAGCCGAGCAGGTCCATCACCTCGGAGGTGGTGTGGACCGTGGCGGTGGCGGTGGCCTCGCGGGTGGTTTCGGCTTTGGCGGATACGTCCACCATCTGGGCGCTGCCGTCCTGGCGCAGGTGCGTCAGCGCGGCCGGGGTTTGTTCTGCATTCACAGCATCCATACTTCCACCTCCGCACCGGCCGCGAGCGCGGCCACTCCTGCGGGGACGTGAACCAGCACGTTGGAACCCGCGAGCGCGTGCATCAGGTGTGAGCTTTCCCCGCCCTGCAGCTCCACCGTCCCGTCGGACCGCAACGTTCCCCGGCGGACCTGGTGCTTGTGTTCGGGAGACGTGAGCGGGTGGGCGAGGCGGGCGCGGAGGGGCAGGCGCGGTGCGGGCGTTCCCAGCAAACCGGCAAGCACCGGGCGGAGGAACATCTCGAACGACACCAGGCAGCTGACAGGGTTGCCGGGGAAACCCAGGAAGGGACGCCCGTCGAAGCTGCCGATCCCCTGCGGGCCCCCCGGCTGCATGGCCACGTGCAGGAATTCCACCGGCTGGTCCTCCATGGCCTGCCGGACCACCTCGTAGGCGCCCTTGCTGACCCCTCCGGTGGTGACGATCAGGTCCGCCGCGCTGCCTTCGGCCCGCAGCAGCGCCCGCAGCGCGTCCGGGTTGTCCGTGGCAATGCCTGCCCGCCGGACCACCAGTCCCGCCTGCGTCATGGCCGCTTCCAGCAGGGTGCCGTTGGAGTCGTAGATCTTGCCGGCAGGGAGCTCCTGGCCGGGCTCCACCACCTCGTCGCCGGTGGTCACCAGCAGGACGGTCACAGCTTTGTAGACCGCCACGTCCGGGATGCCCAGCGCCGCCAGCAGTCCCAGTTGGGCCGGGCCCAGGAAAGTGCCGGCTGCCAGGGCCGTCTCCCCGGCAAAGACGTCGCTGCCTGCTGCGCGCACAAACGTTCCGGGCGCTGCCGGGGGCAGCCGCACGGTTGCCTGTTCCGTTGCCTGTGCGGCCGGGGGCAGGAATCGGTCCGGAACGGCCCGCTCGATGGGGACGACGGCGTCGGCTCCGTCCGGGAGCATGGCTCCCGTCATGATCGGTGCGGCCATGCCGGGCCTGAGTCCGTCCGGACTGGCACCGGCGGGGACGGGAGGCATGACGCGCAGCTCTCCCCCGCCGTCGGGCAGGTCAGCGGAGCGGACGGCGTAGCCGTCCATCTGCGAGTTGGGGAAGGGCGGCAGGCTGATGGGAGCCGGGATGTCGCCGACCAGGCCCCGGCCCAGGGCCCCGCGCAGCGGCAGGCGTTCCGTCCGCTCCGGTGACCGCAAGGGCCGCAACAGATCCTCGACAGCGGCCGCATGGTCAGCCACGGACCGTGCGTGGTGCCGGGCACGGTGCGTTGCCTGGTCCATAGGCGTTCCATGCGGTTGCGGGCTAGTCATGGTTCCGCCTTCAGTGTCAGCCTTCAGGGTTTCACGTCCACTCTAATGGTGTGGAGCCCGGTGGCGCCGTCGGGGGCGGCAGGGCGGCTCTGCTCGTCCTGGATCCGGCCGGAAAGGTCCGTGGCCCTGACCTGGATTTCGTATTGCCCTTCCGTCAGGTCGAGTCCCAGCTTCCATTGGTACCAGGTGTCCAGGGAGATGCCCTCCGCCAGTTCGGCCTGCTGCCACGCGCCCCGGTTCACCCTCAGCTCCACCTTCCCGATGCCGGTATGCTGCGCCCAGGCCACGCCTCCGAACAGCACCTTTCCCGCCTTCACGGGGCGGCCACCACGCGGCACATCGATCCTCGAGGAGGTCTTGATGGGACCCCGTTCGGACCAGCCTCGGGGTGTCCAGTAGGCGACGTCATCCGCGAACCTCGTGACCTTGAGCTGGGTGACCCATTTGGTGGCGGAGACGTAGCCGTAGAGTCCGGGCACCACCAGCCGCACGGGAAAGCCGTGCTCAAGGGGCAGCGGCTCGCCGTTCATTCCAATGGCGAGCAGCGCATCCCTGCCGTCGCTGAGCACCTCGAGGGGCGTTCCCGCCGTCCAGCCGTCGGCGCTCCTTGAGAGGACCATGTCCGCGCCGGGCCGGGGGCCTGCCAGTGCCAGGAGCTCGCGGACCGGCCAGCCGAGCCAGCGCGCGTTTCCGATAAGGTCGCCGCCCACGTTGTTGGACACGCAGGCGAGGGTGACATGGCGCTCAACCAGGGGTTTGGCCAGGAGATCGGCGAAGGACAGTTCAACCTCCCTGTCCACCATTCCCGTGACTTTCAGGACCCAGGTGTCGGGATCGATTGCGGGAACGGTGAGTGCGGTGTCGATGCGGTAGAAGTCGGCGTTCGGGGTGACCAGCGGGGTGATGCCCTCGACTCCGGCGTCGGCGGTTGCCGGTATGGCTGGAGCCGCTGACGCGGGAGCCGGCAGGGCCACGCGGCCCCTGGCCTCGCTGACGACGGCAGCGGCCCCGCGCCAGGCTGCCGCGAGCACGCCGCCGACTGCCGTAAATGCGGCTCCACTCGCCAAGGCCTGGAGGAAGCGGCGGCGGGCCGGGGCAGGGGTTGCTGTGGGGTCGGGGGTCGCTGCCTGGCTCCCCCACTCCTGAAGCATGCGGACCAGGAGCCTAAGCAGGATGACCGCCACGAGGGCGGTGAACACCGCCAGGCTCATTGCGTTGGCATTCGCCTGGGCACGGGTCAGGACGGCCGCGAGGCCAGCCAGGCCAAAGACGCCAACCACGGCGGCACCGGCGTAGCGCCGCCGGTCCTCCACGACTCCTGCCAGCCCGGCGAATCCGGCAATGACCAGCGCCATGCCCACCAGGAGGGCAACTTTGTCCGCCGTCCCGAACAGCGCAACAGCCCAGTCCTTGACAGCGGGAGGAACGGCATCGATGACGGCACCGCCCACAGCGGTCACCGGTGACAGCGCCGGACTGAACACGCCCGCCAAAAGCTCCCCAAGGACTAGCGCGCTGCCCGCCGCAACCGCACCTGCTGCGGCGGCCAGCCACGCGCGGCGCCGTAGCGCTTGCCCATGCCCTTGAACTTGCCTCTGCCCGTGCCCTTGCCCGTGCCTGTGCCTGTGCGGCAGGAAAGGCGCCGGTCGCTCCGGAAGCCGCGTCCCGCCGTCGTGCGTTGCCTGTCCTGGCTGGGAACTGTCCACATCTCCAGCTTAGATTCGCCGGATACCCGCTGCGCCGTTGCTGGCTGCACATTCTGTTTGCCCTGTCCGCACCGTCCCGTGTGTGATGCAGAGCCCATCGTGGCGTAGCCTGAATTCATGAGTGTCCAGCTAGGCATGCCGCAGCCACGGGAGGAAGCGGGCTCAGCACTGCCGTCCGTCCCGGCGGCCCGCCCCGCCGGCGCCGCTGCCGGGCTCGTAGACCGGTACGGCCGCCGGGCCACGGACATGAGGCTGTCCCTGACGGACAAATGCAATCTCCGCTGCACGTACTGCATGCCCGCCGAAGGTTTGGAATGGCTCGCAAAGCAGGCAGTGATGTCCGCGGAGGAGATCGTGCGGATCGTGCGGATCGGCGTGGACCAGCTGGGTGTGCGCGAACTGCGCCTTACCGGTGGCGAACCGCTGGTGCGGCACGACCTTGTTGAGATCATTGCCTCACTCCGCCGGAACCATCCCGGGCTGCCCATTTCGATGACCACCAACGGTGTGGGGCTGGCGAAGAAAGCCGCGGCATTGAAGGCGGCCGGCCTGACCCGGATCAACGTTTCCCTGGATTCGCTGCACGAGGAAACCTTCACCCAGCTGACCCGGCGGCCGTTCCTGGACCAGGTGCTGGCCGGCGTGGATGCCGCATGGGCGGCAGGTCTTGGCCCGGTTAAGCTCAACGCCGTCCTGATGCGCGGCATCAACGATGCCGAGGCGCCGTCATTGCTGGCATGGGCGCTGGAGCGCGGCTACGAGCTGCGGTTCATCGAGCAGATGCCGCTCGACGCCGACCATGGCTGGACGCGGCGGAACATGATCACGGCCGCCGAGATCCGTGGGCTGCTCTCGTCCGACTTTGTCCTCAGCCCCGATCCCCGCGCCCGTGACGGCGCCCCGGCGGAACGCTTTGAAGTACGACGCCGGGAGGCCGGGTCTGTTTCCGACGATTTGTCCGGCCCGGTCCTGGGCACGGTGGGGATCATCGCCTCCGTGACCGAACCTTTCTGTTCGGACTGCCGCCGGACCCGGATCACGGCCGAGGGCAAGATCATGAGCTGCCTGTTCTCCCGGGAAGAGATTGACTTGCTGGGGCTCCTGCGTTCGGGAGCCAGCGACGGCGAACTCGCCGAGCGCTGGCAGGACGCCATGTGGCTCAAGCCCAAAGCCCACGGAATGGACCACGTGGGACTCGACGCTCCGGACTTCGTCCAGCCGGACCGCAGCATGAGCGCCATCGGGGGCTGAAACTTGTGAACGTACGTTACTTCGCTGCCGCACGCGCTGCCTCGGGCGTCGAAGAAGAGCGCTTCGATTTGGCGGCAGGCTCCACTGTTACGGATCTTTTGGAAGCTGTCCTGGCTGTCGAGCGCCCTGAACCGCCCACCGGCACTCCCCCGCTGCCCCGCATCCTGTCCCGGAGCAGCTTCCTCCTGAACGAAATCGCCGTGCGCGATCATTCGGTTGTGTTGAAGGCCGACGACGTAGTGGATGTGCTGCCGCCGTTCGCCGGAGGCTAGCAGGGCTCTCCTCTTCGTGGTTTCCGCCCAAAATGTCAGACCCCCATTAGAAGATGTATTCATGGGAAACGGCGCGGGCACGGCATTAGCGATGGAGGGCATTCAGGCCTCCACCTCCCGCCTGAACGCGCTGTTTCTCGAAGATTCCGCCCTGGAAGCCGGCGGTGGTGCGGGTGCCGGGGTTGACGTGCTGCAGCGCCGCTATGAACTCTGCCTGGAGCGGATGGCCGTGGCGAAGCAACTCGAAGCGCAGATCGCCGCTGTGAAGGCGGGGGACGCGGCCGAGGCCGTCGGAATCCAGCACGCCATGACCCCGCCGGACGCGCCCCTACACGAACGGACTTACGCCGAGATGTCCGCCGTTGAGGAAATCGCCGGGGTCCTGACCCTCAGCTCCCCCGCCGCCGGGGCCCTCGTTGCCCAGGCCCGACAGCTCGCCACCCTCCCCTTGGCTATGGACGCCCTGGCGGCAGGGACCATCTCCTGGCAGCACGCCAAAATACTCGTCGACGAAACCGATGCACTCGGCACTACTGGCACCGCCGCCCTCGTTGCACACTTCCTCGACCCAGACGCACCTAAGCCCGCCCGCGGAGCCGCCGCAGGTGAACTCGTGCCTAACCGGTTCCGTGCCAAGGTCCGCGGCTGGCGTGAACGCCACCACCCCGAGACTTTGGCGAAACGCCACAGCAAATGTGCCGCGGACCGGCGGATGGAATGCACCCCGGACCGCGACGGCATGGCGTGGCTCTCGCTCTACCTGCCGGCCGACACCGCAAACGCCATCTGGAACCGCACCACCGCCCTCGCCCGCGGCTTCCAGGGCCCCGAAGAAGCCCGCACCATGTCGCAACTGCGGCCCGACGTCGCCGCCCACCTGCTCCTCAGCGCAGGACCAGCCCCTAGCCACGCACAGGAAAGCACCCCAGATAGAACCGGGACGGCAGAACGCAGCACTGTAGAGGGCACCGACGCCCCTGTCGGGCTGGCTTCCCTGTCCGTCAATGACCAAACAGATGCCGCACCCATCGGCACGGATGCCGCGGGACCAACTGTCGGGGATGCCTCTGCCGCCGCTGCCACTGACGTCAACAGCGCGTGCGCCGATCTTGCCAGCGTCCCGGTGCCCAAGGCGGACGTCCTCGTCACAGTCCCGGTGTTCTCACTCCTCGGCCTCACGGACGAGCCCGCAAACCTGGACGGCTACGGGCCCATCCCGGCCTCCATGGCCCGCAAACTCGTCGCCGACGGCGCAAACTCGTTCCACCGCGTCCTGGTGGACCCGCGGGACGGCGCACCCCTTGAAATCGGCCGCACCAGCTACCGCCTCACCAAAGCCATGAAACAAGCACTCCGCCTCCGCGACGGAAAATGCACCTTCCCCGGCTGCAACAACCATTCACTCGACAACGAGGCAGACCATCTCCAAGCCTGGCAGCACGGCGGAACCACCGGCATCAGCAACCTGGCCCAACTCTGCCCCAAACACCACCGCCTCAAACACAACAGCCGCTGGACACCCACCCCTGCCACCGAAACCGAACCACCCGGCTGGACCTCACCATCGGACAGGCACTACAGAGCCGAACACCAGGACTGGGAACCACCCCACTGGCCGCCTGGACTCCTTGCCGCTGAACCCCCGGAATTCCAGGCGGCGGAACCTCCCCTTGAAGAGCCGGCGGGTGACAACTTCGTGGATCCGGCCGATGTTCCGGCTGACGACAGTTTATGGGCCGACTTCTACGCCATGCCCCCGAAACTGCCCGGGGACCCGCTCAAAGGGTGGGGCTTGGTGCACTGCTGACGTCGCTTGGAATCTGACTGAATCTGCTGCCATCTGGATCAGCCGTCATTGTGATCTGCTTCATCTGACCGCGTCAGCTCCGCTGGAACGACGACGTCATGAAGGGAACGTAGGCCGGGCCGGTCCCGTCGTCCGCGCCGGACCCGTCCCTTGTCGTACTTGTAGTCCTGCCGCCTCGGGTTCGTAGCTCCGTGATGTGGGTGAGTACATCGCCGTCGACGCGCAACGTATGGCGGGTCCACCCGGCACCGCCCCGGCGTTCCACCCTAAGGGCGCCGTCATGCCATGTGCAGCGGGCGGCAGCGGCGGTCGCGGGGCCCGCGTTATCCACGTAGTACCAAAAAACGTCCTGGTGATCCGGGTCGACGGTGAAGATCCCGTGCCCTTCGAAATGCGTCCCGTCCGCCTCCAGGTGGCGGTAGCTCTGGACGACGGCAGATCCGCCGGCCACCGGGGTGTAGGTCACCTCGGCGTCGACGGTCCGTTCGGGCCCCCAAGGACCGGCGGCGAACCGGGTACTCCCCCGCCAGTGGCCCAGGAAGCCGGCCAGAGCTTGCGGCGCGCGGCCGGGAGGGTTCCGTTCCACTGTCCCCTCACCTCCAGAGCCAAGTCCTGCCGTTTGCGAGCTATGTCCTGCCGTTCCGCGGCGTCAGAGTCCGAACGTTTCCGACTCCTCGAATGGTCCGACGACGGTCACAGTCCTGGGAGCGGCAGCGAGTTCGGCCGCCAATTCCTGGACCTGTTCGGTGGTGACAGCCTTGATCTGGCGCAGGGTTTCGTCAATGTCCTGGTACTCGCCGGACACAAGCTCGGCCCGGCCCAGCCGGGACATCCGCGACCCGGTATCCTCCAGCGCCAGCACGATCCCGCCGCCCAGCTGGCCTACAGCCTTGCGGAGTTCGTCCTCGGAGATGCCGTGCTCAGCCAGCTTGTCCAGCTCAACAGCGAGCAGGTCAAGCACCTGCCGTACCTTGGACGGCGTGCACCCGGCGTACATGCCGAAGTAGCCGGCATCCGCGTAGGAGGACGCGAAGGAGTACGTGGAATACACTAGGCCGCGCTTCTCGCGGATCTCCTGGAACAGGCGTGAGGACATGCCCCCGCCCAGCACGGCGTTGAGGACGCTCATGACGTAGCGCCTTTCGTCCGTGGCCACGATCGTGGGGCAACCCATGATGATGTTCGCTTGCTCCACGGCGCGCTTGACGACGTGGAGCCCTGCGGTCCCGGTGATGAGGGCACGTTCGGTGGACCGGCGTTCCACCGGCGCCGCATCGGACTCAAGCGACCAGCCGGCAGACTCAAGTGCGTCCACCACAAGGCCGCAGACGACGTCGTGCTCCAGGCCGCCGGCGGCGGTAATCACCAGTTCGTCCGGCCGGTAATAGCGCTGGTAGTGCTCCCACACGGAATCACGGGCTACCGCCTTGATGGCGTCCGGCGTGCCGCCGATGGGGCGGCCCAGGGGATGGCTGCCCAGGACGGCTGAGACAAAGTGTTCGTGGGCGACGTCCGTTGGGTCGTCGCTGTCCATGGCGATTTCCTCAAGGATGACGTCGCGTTCCTGCTCCATCTCGGCAGGATCGATGACGGCGCCTGTGATCATGTCGGCAATGACATCGATGGCCATCGGCAGGTCGGTGTCCAGGACCCGCGCGAAGTAACACGTGCTTTCCTTCGCCGTAGCGGCATTCGACTCGCCGCCCACCTCGTCAAAGGCAGAGGCGATCTCCAGCGCAGTCCGGCGCTTGGTTCCCTTGAACAGGAGGTGCTCGAGGAAGTGCGTTGAGCCGTGCTGGCCCGGGGCCTCATCGCGGGAACCGACCCCCACCCAAAATCCGATGGTGGCCGACCTCTGCCCGGGCATCGCCTCCGTAAGTACCCGCACTCCGCCGGGCAGCACCGAACGCCGCACTTCGGAGCCGCCGTCGGCCCCGTGGACCAGGGTATCGCCGCGGTGGTTCTGCTCAAGCGGCAGGGGTACAACAGTCATTGAGGCCTTTCAAGAGGGGCAGCCGGGATCTGGCTGCCATCGTAACAGCGGCGGGGCCGGTGGATCATCCACCGGCCCCGCCTCTTCATGCTGCGGGCGAGCCCGCTGTGCGGTGTGCTAGACCTCTGCGCCTTCAGCGGGCTCCGTGGCGTCTACGCGCTCGTTCTCCCCCGCGCCTTCCTCATCAGCCACTACAGGAGACAGGGACAGCTTTCCGCGGTCATCGATCTTGGTGATTTCCACCTGGACCTTCTGGCCCACCGAGACAACGTCTTCGACGTTGTCCACGCGCTTGCCGCCTGCGATCTTGCGCAGCTCGGAGATGTGCAGGAGGCCGTCCTTGCCCGGTGTCAGCGAAACGAAGGCACCGAAGGTGGTGGTCTTGACGACCGTACCCAGGTAGCGCTCGCCGATTTCCGGGACCTGCGGGTTGGCGATGGCGTTGATGGCGGAACGCGCTGCTTCCGCAGACGGGCCGTTGGTGGCGCCAATGTAGACCGTGCCGTCGTCCTCGATGGAGATGTCGGCGCCGGTGTCTTCCTGGATCTGGTTGATCATCTTGCCCTTGGGGCCGATGACCTCGCCGATCTTGTCCACGGGGATCTTCACGGCGATGACGCGCGGCGCGAACTCGGAGAGCTCGTCCGGGGTGTCGATGGCCGAGTTGATGACCTCGAGGATGTGCAGGCGTGCCTCGCGGGCCTGCTTCAGGGCTGCTGCCAGCACGGAAGCGGGGATGCCGTCGAGCTTGGTGTCAAGCTGGATGGCCGTGACGAACTCGGAGGTACCGGCAACCTTGAAGTCCATGTCGCCGAAGGCATCTTCGGCACCAAGGATGTCGGTCAGCGCAGCGTAGCGGGTCTGGCCGTCCACCTGGTCGGAGACCAGGCCCATGGCGATGCCGGCGACGGCGGCCTTCAGGGGCACACCTGCGTTCAGCATCGAGAGGGTGGAGGCGCAAACGGAACCCATCGACGTCGAGCCGTTGGAGCTGAGGGCCTCGGATACCTGGCGGATGGCGTACGGGAACTCCTCGCGGGACGGCAAGACCGGCATGAGCGCGCGCTCGGCCAGGGCACCGTGGCCGATTTCGCGGCGCTTCGGGGAACCGACGCGGCCGGTCTCGCCGGTGGAGTACGGCGGGAAGTTGTAGTTGTGCATGTAGCGCTTGGTCTTTACCGGAGACAGCGAGTCGATCTGCTGTTCCATCTTCAGCATGTTCAGCGTGGTGACGCCCATGATCTGGGTTTCACCGCGTTCGAAGATGGCCGAACCGTGAACGCGCGGCAGGACCTCGACCTCGGCGGTGAGCTGGCGGATGTCCGTGAGGCCACGTCCGTCAATGCGGATCTGGTCCTTCAGGATGCGCTGGCGCACAACGTGCTTGGTGACCGAGCGGAATGCTGCGGACAGCTCCTTCTCGCGGCCTTCGAACTGGCCGGCCAGGGAGGCGGTGACCTCGTCCTTCAGGGCGTCCGAGGCGTTGTCGCGCTCCTGCTTGTCCGCGATCTGGAAGACGGCGGCGAGCTTCTCAGCGGCAGCGGCCTCGACGGCGGCGTAAACATCGTCCTCGTAGTCGAGGAAGACCGGGAATTCAACGGTCGGCTTGGCAGCGCGGGCAGCGAGGTCGGCCTGGGCTTCGCAGAGTGCCTTGATGAACGGCTTCGCGGCCTCGAGGCCCTCGGAGACAACCTCTTCGGTGGGGGCGGTGGCGCCCTGTTCCTTGATGAGGTTCCAGGAGTTGTCGGTGGCTTCGGCTTCCACCATCATGATGGCGACGTCGTCCCCGTCCGGACCGGACACAGTACGGCCGGCAACCACCATGTTGAAGACGGAGTGCTCCAGCTGGGAGTGCTTGGGGAAAGCAACCCACTGTGAACCGTTTTCGTCAGCAACCAGGGCAACGCGGACGCCGCCGATGGGGCCGGAGAACGGCAGGCCGGACAGCTGGGTGGACATGGAGGAGGCGTTGATGGCCACCACGTCGTAGAGCTCGTCCGGGTTGATCGCCAGGACGGTGACCACGATCTGGACCTCGTTGCGCAGGCCCTTGATGAAGGCGGGACGCAGCGGGCGGTCCATCAGGCGGCAGGCCAGGATGGCTTCGGTGGACGGGCGTCCTTCACGGCGGAAGAACGAGCCCGGAATGCGGCCGGCAGCGTACATGCGCTCTTCGACGTCGACCGTCAGCGGGAAGAAGTCAAAGCCTTCACGCGGGTGCTTGCCTGCAGTGGTGGCGGACAGCAGTGCGGTGTCATCGTCGATGTACACCATGGCTGCGCCGGCTGCCTGCTTGGCAAGGCGGCCGGTTTCGAAGCGGATTACGCGCTTGCCGAAACGGCCATTGTCAATGACTGCTTCCGAGAACTGGATTTCGGGACCCTCCAAGAGAGTCACCTCCGTTTCTGTTTTACGGAAGTCCAGCCGCATCAACCCAGCCAGCATCTGTCTACTGGCCCTGCACCCGGTCATCGATCGAGACCCACGGGCCGCCGGCTTCAGTCAACGAAGCCGTTCCCGGGGATCACTACCGAGGACCGCGAATGCGTGATGCGGTTGATCCTCCTGTTTAGTTTTTCTTTTGAAGAAGGCGGCCCGTTCCATGCTGGAATGGGCCGCCCCTAAGTCCGACTAGCGGCGCAGGCCGAGGCGCTCGATGAGCGAACGGTAGCGGGCGATGTCAGTCTTCTTGAGGTAGCTCAGCATGCGCTTGCGACGACCAACCATGGCCAGCAGACCGCGCTGGGTGTGGTAGTCGTGCTTGTGCTCCTTCATGTGCTCAGTCAGATCCTTGATCCGCTGGGTCAGGACTGCAACCTGGACCTCCGGCGAACCGGTGTCGCCTTCGCCGGTTGCGTATTCCTTGATGATGGACTGCTTTACAGCGGCGTCAAGTGCCACAATAACTCCTAGGGATGTGCCGTGAGGGCCCAGGTCAGTAACTCACTGCCGGGTCTGCCGCTGCGGCCGTTGCCGGAAAACCGGAGCGGGCCGTACACAACAGGAACCAGCCGCCACGGACTGCAGCCGGATCCATCGTCCAGTTTACCGGCCACTGCCTAATGTTGTCGAAACAGCCCCATTATCCCTCCAGGCAGTCCCGCATCGCCTCCATGCCCTGCAGGATCTCCTGGAAGCTGGTGCTCAGCGGCGACAGGCCCACGCGGATACCGCGCGGGGCGCGGAAGTCCGGGATCACGTCCCTGTCCCACAGCGCCTGCACTGTGGCCTTGGCGAAATCCGGATGGTCTATGGTGATGTGGCTGCCGCGCTCTGCCGGATTCCGCGGTGAGGCAAGTTCAGCGCCCAGCGGCGCGAGCCAGGCATCAAAAACCTCGACGGCGAAGGCCGTGAGCTTCTCCGACTTGGCCCGGATGGCGGCCATGGACGCTTCTTCAATGACATCCAGGGTGCCCTGCATGGCCAGCATCCCGAAAATCGCCGGCGTTCCGCTCAGGAACCCGCGGATTCCGGCTGCCGGCTCATAGCCGGCAGCCATTTCGAACGCGTCCTTGCGCCCCATCCAGCCCCAGATCGGCTGGTTGAGCGACGCCAGGTGGCGCTGGTTCACGTAGGCGAAAGCGGGCGAGCCCGGTCCGCCGTTGAGGTACTTGTAGGTGCAGCCGGCGGCGAAGTCGGCGCCGGCACTGTCCAGTGCGATCTCCACTGACCCCGCGGAGTGGCACAGGTCCCACACGACCAGCGCTCCGGCGTCGTGCACGGCGGAGGTGATGGCGGGAAGGTCCGCCAGGTGGCCCGAGCGGTAGGCGACCTGGCTCAGGAGTACGACGGCGGTGCGCGGCCCCGTTGCCTCGCGCACCTGTTCGACGGTCACCCCGGCGGCCGGATCCGCCTGGATCCAGCGCAGGGTAAGTCCCTCCTCCAGCGCGATGCCTTCGACGAGGTACCGGTCCGTGGGAAAGTTTTCGGTGTCGAGGACCAGCTCGTTGCGGTCCGGATCGGTAACCGCCGCGAGGGCGGCACGGATCAGCTTGTACAGCACTACGGTGGTGGAATCCGCGATGATGGTCTGGCCCGGCGCGGCGCCAAGGACGGCGCGGCCCAGCTGGTCGCCGATGGACTGCGGCAGGCCCAGCCATCGTTCGTCCCAGCCCCGGATCAGCCGCCCTCCCCAGTCGTCGCGGATGAAGTCTGCGATGTCCTCGGCAGTCCGCTTCAGCGGCCGGCCCAGCGAGTTTCCATCCAGGTAGGACACGGCCGTATCGGTGCCGATGAAGTGCTCGCGGTAGTGTCCCAGCGGATCCTCGCGGTCGAGTTCGGCGGCCCGCTGCTGCAGCTGCTCGGCAGCCGGCGCAGCTGCATTCCCCTGGTGGATGCTCATTGTCCGATCTCCGTCCTGACTGCGAAAAGTTCCGGGAAGAAGGTCAGTTCGAGGGCCTTCTGGAGGAACGCGGCACCGCTGGATCCGCCGGTCCCGGTTTTCATGCCGATGGTCCTTTGGACGGTCCGCAGGTGCCGGAAGCGCCACAGCTGGAAGTTGTCCTCCAGGTCCACCAGCTCCTCGCAGGCCTCGTAAGCCCCCCAGTTGCCAGCCGCGTTCTCGTAGATGTGTTTGAACAGCGGCACCAGTTCCGGGGTGAACTCATGCGCTTTGGTGACGTCCCGTTGCAGGACCGACGCCGGCACGTCAAAACCCTGCCGGGCGAGGTAGGCAAGGAATTCGTCGTAGATGCTGGGAGCGGCCAGCAGTTCCTCCAGCATGGCGTGCGCCTCCGGGTCCGACTCGAACACCGGGAGCATCTTGCGGTTCTTGTTGCCCAGCACGAACTCCACTGCACGGTACTGGCTCGACTGGAAGCCGGAGGAATTGCCAAGGAAGCCACGGAACTGGGAGTACTCGGTGGGGGTCAGGGTGGCCAGGACGGACCACTGCTCGGTGAGGGTCTTCTGGATGTGCTTCACCCGGGCAATGCCTTTGAGCGCCGATCCCAGGTCGTCTGCCCGGAGCCAGGCCGCGGCGCTGCGCAGTTCATGGAGCACCAGCTTCAGCCAAAGTTCCGTGGTCTGGTGCTGGATGATGAAGAGAAGTTCATCGTGGTGTTCGGGCTCGCTGACCGGCTTCTGCGCGCTCAGGAGGGTTGGCAGCTGCAGGTAGGACGCGTAGCTCATCCGTGAGCTGAAGTCGCGGACGATCCCCTTGTCCAGCTTCCGGGTGTTCTTCTCGACGGACACGGGTACTGCCTTTCGTTGGTGACGGCCTAGCGCCTGGCAAGCAGCCCGTGTGCCTGGATCACGTCCAGGCGCATCTGCTCCACGAGTGCCTCCGGCCCACGGTAAGCCACCATGCCCCGGAGCCGGGCAACAAATTCCACGACTACTGTCTGGCCGTAGAGATCGAAGTCCTCCACGTCCTCCTTCGGACGGTCGATCACGTGGGCCTCCACCTGGCGGCTGACGCCGTCGAACGTGGGGTTCGACCCCACGGAAATGGCTGCCGGCCACCGGGTTCCGGCCTGGTCCACCAGCCAGCCGGCGTAGATGCCGTCGGCAGGGATCAGGCCGCTGGCGTTGCTGGCAAGGTTGGCGGTGGGAAAGCCAAGGGCGCGGCCGCGTGCGGCGCCGTGGACAACCTCGCCGCGCATCCGGTGCGGACGTCCCAGGACAGCGGACGCCGTGGCAACGTCGCCTTCCTGCAGGGCTTCCCGCACCCAGGTGGAGGAGCAGCGGCGGTCCGTGCCGTCGTCGTCATGCAGGGGGTAGCCCTCAGAGCCGAACTCGCTGATCACATGCACCTCAAACCCGAACTTCCGGCCGAGGGCCTTCATGGTGTCCAGGTCCCCTGAGTTGCCGCGTCCGAAGCGGACATCGTGGCCGATCACCACATGGCCGGCGTGCAGGCAGTCCACCAGGTACTGCTCCACGAATTCCTCAGGGGTGAGGCTGGCCAGGTCCAGCGAATACTTCATGACCAGGATGGCGTCCAGGCCCAGCTCCCCCAGCGCCTCGAGCTTGTCCTGCAGGCCCATGATCAACTCGGGCGCGGACTCGGGACGGTGGACCAGTGCCGGGTGTGGATCGAAGGTGACCACAACAGCTTTGGACCTTGTGATCCGAGCCGTGCGGACCAGTTCAGACAGCACCTGCTGGTGTCCCCGGTGCACTCCGTCAAAGTTTCCGATGGTGACAACAGATGGGCCGAAGTCCGCCGGGACCTCGGACGGATCGTTCCAGATGTAGACCATCACCCTCGCCTTAACCGCTTGCAAGTATCAATGTTCGGGCCGGTACCGGCCGCGGAACTCTCTAAGATTACCTGCATTCACCGGACCACCTTTGCCAAGCCGGACGGGTGCCGCCTGCCGGCCGGCGCCGTCGTCAGGAGCTCCGTGACGGCCGCCGCCGGTAGAGCCATACCAGGCCCAGGATTGGCAGCAGCAACGGAATAAAGGCGTAGCCCCTGCCGAACAGCGACCAGACCGTCTCGTGCGGGAACTGCACGGGGTCGAAGAGGCTCAGCGCGCCCACTACCAGAACACCCACCAGTTCAACCAGCACCGCGGCAACCGACACCTTGAACCATGTGGTGCCGGCTTTGGCCAGCGAGACGGTGGCCACCACGTACACGAGGGCCGCGAACGCGGACAGCAGGTAAGCGAGCGGAGCCTCGGAGAACTTGGTGAGGATCTGGTAGCCGGCACGGGCCGACGCCGAGATGGCAAAGACGGCGTACACGGCGATGAGCAGCCGCCCCGGGCCGGTATTGCGGCTGTTGATGACGGCTTGGCTGTTGCCCGGGGTGTGCTCTCCGGCGGCGCTGGTTGCCTGCTGGTCTTTCACGTTGTGTGCTTCTTCCACTTCAGTACCAGATCTGGTTCATGCGTGCCGCCATCACCAGCGCGGTGACGCCGACGGCGGCCAGGACAAAGTTGCTCCATCTGGTCCGCTCCAGGATGGCCCAGTAGACGGCAGCCGGCGGCAGGAGCATGGCCGTGACCAGGTACCCCCAGAATTCCCACGCCTCGCCGGCGATGGGTTCGCCGGCGACGACCCTGATGATGGAGCCCACCAGGTAGACCAGGAGGGAAACCTCCACCGCCGCCACGGACAGGATAGTGACGTCGTTCGGAGCCTTTTTGAGGATTCCTGCCGTCAGGCACACACCCGTGGACACGAGCCCGACCACCAGGATGATGTAGAAATACGCGTCCACGTTCAGCCTTGGCCAAGGGTAGGGGCGGTGGGGCTGCCGTTGCCGGGGGCAAACACCAGCACGGGCTTGGCGAAGCTGCCGGCATCGGCAAGCAGTGCCACCAGGCTTCCGTCGGGTGCGAAGGCCGCGGCCGGGTGGTCTGCGGTGGCAGCGGCGGGACTGCCGGGGGCGGCACCGGCAGCGATCCTCCGGCCGAAGGAGATCTCAGTGGCTTCCGCCGCGGTCAGCTCACGGTTGGGCATCAGCGCCCGGGCAGCCTGCGACATGTCCAGGACGTTGAGCTCCTCGGCGAGCTGCTCAAGGGTGCGCGCCTGCTCCAGGGAATACGGGCCCACGTGGGTCCGGCGGAGCGCGGTCAGGTGCCCGCCCACCCCCAGCGCCTTGCCCAGGTCGCGGGCCAGGGCGCGGATGTAGGTTCCGGAGGAGCATTCCACGGTGACGTCCAGGTCCACGGCGTCCGCTTCCGGATCCCGGCGGATGGCGTGCACCTCGAAGCGGTGGATGGTGACGGGGCGGGCGGCAAGCTTCACGTCTTCACCGGAGCGCACCCGGGCGTAGGCGCGTTCACCGTTGACCTTGATGGCGCTGACACTGCTGGGCACCTGCTGGATGTCACCGGTAAGCGCGGCGACGCCGTCTCGGATTGCCTGCTCGCTGACCTCCGACGTGCCTGCCGTGGCAGTAACTTCGCCTTCGGCGTCGTCCGTGACGGTGGACTGGCCGAGGCGGATGGTGGCGGTGTAGGTCTTGGAAGTGCCCACGATGTAGGTGAGCAGGCGGGTGGCCTTGTTGATGCCGACCACCAGGACGCCCGTGGCCATGGGATCGAGGGTTCCGGCATGCCCTACTTTCCGGGTACCTGCGAGGCGCCGCATCCGGCCAACCACATCATGGCTGGTCCATCCCTGCGGCTTGTCCACTATCACCAGTCCAGAAAGCACGCCTCCCAGTATATCGGCGCTGGTTGACGCCCCGGCGCACTCCCTGCAGCTGCCCGCGGCTCCTGCGGCTGCCTGCGTCGGCGCTAGGATGGCAGGCATGCCTGAGCTTGCCGCCCATGTCCGCGACGTGCCCGTCAACCAGATCCGCGAGATTACCGAAGCCGCATGGCGGACTCCCGGCGCCCTGGTGCTCAGCATTGGCGAACCCGGCTTTGCGCTCCCCCGGCACGTCCTGGACGCAGGCATGGCATGCCTGGACAGGGACGAGACCAACTACACGCCCAACGCGGGCATCCCGGGGTTGCGCGAGGCCTTCGCGGCCCGGTTCCGGGAGCAGCAGGGCTGCGATATTGCCGCGGACCGGGTGTATGTGGTGGACGGGGCGCAGCAGGGCCTGCACTTTGCCATGAGCCTGCTGCTCTCCCCTGGCGACGAAATCCTGGTTCCCAACCCTGGCTATCCCACCTTTGCCATGACCAGCCGCCTGCTGAACGCTGTACCGGTGGGCTATCCGTTGTACCCGGAGCACGGCTTCCTGCCTAGGCCCGGCGATATTGAGTCGCTGGTCACCGACCGGACCCGGGTGCTGGTCCTGAACTCCCCCTCCAATCCGCTCGGCGCCGTGCTGGCCGAGGACCTGACCCGGGAACTCATGGACCTGGCCCGGCGGCATGATCTGTGGGTCATCTCGGATGAATGCTACGAGGCGTTCACCTACGATGTGCCGCACATCAGCCCCGCCAGGTTCGACGGCGATACGCCGGAAAATTCCCGCGTCTTTACTTCGCTGACCCTGTCCAAGACGTACGGGCTCACCGGGCTGCGGATCGGCGCGCTGATTTGCCCGCCCGGCATCAAGCAGGAGATGGACAACGTAATGGAGTCGATCGTCTCCTGTGTCGCGTCACCGTCGCAGTACGCCGCGCTCGCCGCCCTGACCGGACCGCAGGACTACGTCCTGCACGCGCACGGGCACTACCGGGCAAACCGGGACGCGGCATCCGCCGTTCTCGATGCCAAGGGAATCCCTTACCTGAAGGCACAGGGAGCCTTCTATTTGTGGGCCGATGTTTCCCACGCCAGCGGCGGGGACGTCCGCAGTTGGGTGCGCCGCTTCCTCTCGGACTCCGGGGTTGCCCTGGCGCCCGGGACTGCGTTCGGTTCCATCGGCGAGGGCTGGGTCCGGGTTGCGCTGTGCGGGAAGCAGGATGACCTCGTGGCGGGCCTGAACCGGCTGCCCGGCCGTCATGGCTGAAGGGGCCGGGCCGGCCCGGCTAGCTTCGGGTTCCGGACAGTGCTCCGTCCAGCCACGTCCGCAGAGCCTCGGCGTGAGCTGCTCCGGCCTGGCGCGCTGCCACCTTGCCGTCCACCAGGACCATCAAGGTGGGAATGGCCTGCACGTCGAACCTCCGGGACAGGCCCGGCGACTTGTCAACGTCCACCTTGACGAGCTTGATCCGCCCCGGCCGTTCCCTGGCCAGCTTGTCCAGCACGGGACTGACCATGCGGCAGGGGCCGCACCAGGCTGCCCAGAAGTCCACCAGCACCGGAACGGGTGACTGCTCGGCGACGGCGGCAAAGTCCGCGTCCCCCGCGTCCACAATCCACGGCAGGTCAGCTTTGCAGTTGCCGCACCGCGGCCGGCCGGCCGCCTGCGCCGGGACCCGGTTGGTCTTGCCGCAGGCCGGGCAGGCAGCGAGTGCAGCTTCCATTCCTAGTACTCCTTTTTGTCTTCGAACGCCCCCCACGCCTGGAACGGCGCGTCCGACGACGGGATGTCGCCTTGGATGACCGGCAAGAGTTCCGGCCGGGTTCCGTCGAAATAGTCGTAGAAGACGGCGTCGTCGAACCCGGCCGCGGCGGCACCATGGCGGTCTGCAGCGAAATAGACGCGGTCGATCCGGGCCCAAAGCGCGGAAGCCAGGCAGAGCGGGCAGGGTTCGCAGCTGGCATAGAGCACCGCGCCATGGAGGTCATAGTTGGCAGTGGCCGCGGCTGCAGCCCGAATGGCCACCACTTCGGCGTGGGCGGTGGGATCGTTGTCGCGGGTGACGCGATTGACGCCTTCGTGCACCCGGCCGTCCGCCGTCACAACAATCGCTCCGAAGGGTCCTCCTCCTTCGCCGACGTTCCTGGTGGCCAGTTCCACGGCCTGCTCCAGGTACTTCGCGGTCTGGTCAGTCTCGTTCGGCTCGGTCATAGCTTGATCCTAGCCAAGGGGTTGGCGTTAGGGGACGAAATAGGGGGCCGAATAGGGGGAAATCGCGGCGACAAACCGGCAGCCGGGGGCATACTCTGGCGGCCAAGGGTCCTGAATCATTTCCTCCCGCGAGGCTTCGTATCCCGGACTGCTATTGGGCGCCAACCCCGGAGTACCCAATGAAGAGAAAGCTGACCGTCATCGCCTGCGTGGCGGCTGCAGCCGTCATCGCACCGGCAGTTCCGTCCTGGGCACGCGAAGAAGCCCAGGACCGGGACGTCCTGGCCGACGGCCTCGTTTCGCCCCTGCACCTGGCCATAGGAACAAGCAAGTCCGTCTACGTCACCCAGGACTTCGCGGGGACGCTCAGCCGCGTGGACCGCGATAAGAGCGTCGACACCGTTCACCAGGCTCCGGAGGGCTGGGGCGTGGCCGGTGTGGAAACCCGTGGTGCCACGGCCTTCTTCCTTGAAGCCAAGGGGGCCGGCCAGGGTGACCCGGCAGCGTTGGGAGGCTATCTGAAATCGATCCGCCCACGCGGAGAAGCCAAGACCATAGCGGACCTCGCTGAATTCGAGCGGACCACCAACCCTGACGCGGACCAGCAGTATGGCTTCGCTCCCGGCACAAGCGGCCAGTGCCTTAAGGAAGCTGCAGGCATCCCGGACGCCCCACCGCCGCAGTACACAGGCACCTTGGATTCAAATCCTTACGCCACCCACGTCCAGGCCAACACGGCGTACGTGGCTGACGCCGGAGCGAACGCGATCCTCAAGGTCAACATCAGCTCAGGGGACATCACCACGCTGGCAGTCCTGCCGCCGCGGCCCGCAGTGCTGACCGCGGAAGCTGCGGCCACACTGGGCGCACCAGGCTGCGCAGGGTTCGAGTATGCATTCGAACCGGTTCCCACGGATGTGGAGATGGGTCCTGACGGCTGGCTGTACGTGTCGTCCCTGCCCGGCGGCCCGGAGGTCCCCTCGCTCGGTGACCGCGGCGCGATCTTCAAGGTCAACCCGTGGACGGGCCAGGCGAAGCTCTGGGTCGATTACATCCTCAGCCCCACGGGCCTGGCGGTGGCGAATAACGGCGACGTGTATGTTGCATCGCTTTTCGGCAACCAGATCCTGAGGTTCATCGCATCGAAGGCACACCGTAGCGAGTTCCTCGCAGTCGAATCTCCGGCAGACGTAGAGATCCGCGGCGGCACGCTGTACGCCACGGTGAACGTATTGGGCGGTCCCCCGCCCGGTCCCGGCGGGGCGCCCGCAGGGCCACCGGCCGGGAAAGTCATCGAGTCCGACCTCCACTAGCCGGCGGAGGAGACCAGCCGCGGAACAGATTTTCTGGGAAGCAGAAGGCCCGGACCCACACATGGGGGTCCGGGCCTTCTGCTGCGCCGAGGGTTACTTGTGGCCGTATTCGTCGAGTTCCTCGTCGTCACTGAGGTCAAGGTCCTCTTCGTCGAAGTCGTCCTCGTCGATGTCCACATCGGCGGACGCGTCACTCTTGTAGGGGTCGGCGTCGCCCGCGTGCTTTGCCTGGGCGGCAAGCGCGGCCACCTCGGCGTCACGCTTCTTGGCCTCCCGCAGCAGTTCCTCCAGGTTGGAGGCAACCACGGGAATCTGGTCGGCCACGAATTCGAGGCTGGGAGTCAGCCGGACGGTAATGTTCCGGCCAACCTCCTGCCGAAGCACACCCTTGGCCTTTTCCAGTCCCTTGGCGGCGTCAGCCTGGACAGCCTGGTCGCCAAGGACGGTGTAATACACAGTGGCATGCTGCAGATCATTGGTCACCCGGGCATCAGTAACAGTGATGCCCTCGAGCCGGGGATCCTTAACCTTCCGGCCCAGGGCCTCAGCAACAACAACCTTAATCCGCTGCGCCAACTTGGCAGCACGTGCCGGATCAGCCATGAACAACTCCTAAAAATTTTGGAACGTACGACGGCTTGTTGCAGCTGACGTACCCACGTTCGATTGATGCCACGCACTCTAGGCGGGCCAAAGACGGACCCACGTTGGGATTTTTTCCGGCGGCCTGGGAGTGGCATCGGGCCTGCCGAAGCTGGGTGGCCGACGTCGTAAGACGCTGGCCACCCAGCGAAGGGGCGGGGCCGCCGGAAAAATCCCAACGACCCCGCACCCTTTTAAGGCTGGAACAGCCTAGACGCGCGGCTTCTCACGCATCTCGAAGGTTTCGATGATGTCACCTTCGTTGATGTCGTTGTACGAGCCAAGGCCGATACCACACTCGAAGTCCGTACGGACCTCTGTGGCGTCGTCCTTGAAGCGCTTGAGCGTCTCAACGGTGAGGTTGTCACCGATGATCTTGCCGTCGCGGCTGATGCGTGCCTTGCTGTTACGGCGGATGATGCCGGAGCGGACGATCGAGCCTGCGATGTTTCCGAACTTGGAGGAGCGGAAGACTTCGCGGACCTCGGCGGTACCCAGCTGGAATTCTTCGTATTCCGGCTTGAGCATGCCCTTGAGCGCCATCTCGATGTCATCAATAGCGGAGTAGATGACGGAGTAGAAGCGCATGTCCACGCCTTCGCGGTCTGCCAGTTCGGCAACACGCTCGGCAGGCTTGACGTTGAAGCCGATGATGACGGCGCTGTCCACTGTTGCCAGGTTGACGTCGTTCTGCGTGATGGCACCAACACCGCGGTGGATGACGCGCAGCTGCACGCCTTCGCCGACGTCGATCTTGAGCAGGGCGTCTTCGAGGGCTTCCACGGCACCGGACACGTCACCCTTGAGGATGAGGTTGAGGGTGTCGATCTTGCCTTCGGCAACGGCCTGGTCGAAGTCTTCCAGGCTGATGCGCTTGCGGCGCTTGGCCAGGGCGGCGTTGCGGTCCGCAGCTTCGCGCTTCTCGGCGATCTGGCGGGCGGTACGCTCGTCAGCGGTCACGAAGAAAGTGTCGCCTGCACGCGGGACGTTGGACAGACCCAGCACCTGGACGGGGCGGGACGGGCCGGCCTCGGTCAGGGCGCTGCCGTCGTCGTCGAACATCGCACGGACGCGGCCGTGGGCCGTGCCTGCCACGATGGTATCGCCGACGCGCAGGGTGCCGGACTGCACCAGGACGGTGGCCACGGAACCGCGGCCCTTGTCCAGGTTGGCTTCGATCGCGATGCCGCGGGCGTCCTTGTTCGGGTTGGCCCGCATGTCCAGGGCAGCGTCCGCGGTGAGCAGGACTGCCTCGAGCAGCTCGTCGATGTTGAGGTTCTGGCGGGCAGAGACCTCCACGAACATGGTGTCGCCACCGTACTCCTCGGGAACCAGGCCGTACTCGGTCAGCTGGCCGCGGACCTTGTCCGGGTTGGCGCCTTCCTTGTCGATCTTGTTCACGGCCACGACGATCGGCACGTTGGCCGCCTGGGCGTGGTTGAGGGCCTCAACGGTCTGGGGCATCACGCCGTCGTCCGCTGCGACCACCAGGATGGCGATATCGGTGACCTTCGCACCACGGGCACGCATGGCGGTGAACGCCTCGTGGCCCGGGGTATCGATGAAGGTGATCTTGCGGTCGTTGCCTTCGTGGTTGTGCGTGACCTGGTAGGCACCGATGTGCTGGGTGATGCCGCCGTGCTCGCCCGCCATGACGTCGGACTTGCGGATGGCATCGAGCAGGCGGGTCTTACCGTGGTCAACGTGGCCCATGACGGTGACAACCGGAGGACGTGCCTCGAGGTCTTCGTCGCCTTCGGCTTCGAGCTCTGCATCAAAGTCGATGTCGAAGGTGGAGAGCAGTTCGCGCTCCTCGTCCTCCGGCGAGACGACCTGGAGCTTGTAGCCAAGCTCCTCGCCGAGCAGGGCAAAGGTTTCCTCGTCCAGCGACTGCGTGGCCGTTGCCATTTCACCAAGGTGGAAGAGCACGGTGACCAGTGCGGCGGGGTTTGCCTCGATCTTGTCGGCGAAGTCCGTGATGGACGAGCCGCGGCGCAGCCGGATGACGGTGTTGCCGTCGCCGCGGGGTACGCTCACGCCACCCAGCGATGGGGCACTCATCTGCTCAAGTTCCTGGCGCTTTGCACGCTTCGACTTGCGCTGCTTGCCACGTCCGGCGCCGCCCTTGCCGAAGGCACCCTGGGTGCCGCCGCGGCCGCGGCCGCCCTTGCCAAAGCCACCGCCGGCGGGAGCACCGCCGCCGCCGCCGGGACCACCGGTTCCGGGAGCGCCGCCCGGGCGTCCGGGACCACGGCCGCCGGCACCGGGACGTCCTGCACCAGCGGGTGCGGGACGTTCAGTGCGGTTTGGCATCATGCCGGGAGTAGGACGGTTCCCGCCGGCGCCACCGGGGCGCGGTGCACCCGGGCGGGGACCGCCGGCACCTGCTGCGGGACGGGGACCGCCCGCACCTGCTGCCGGACGGGGGCCGCCGGGACGGGGACCGCCCGCACCTGCTGCGGGACGCGGACCACCGGGACGGTCGCCGTCGGTACGGCTTCCACCCGGACGGGGCATGCCCTGGGAGGTGGCAAACGGGTTGTTGCCGGGACGGGGAGCACGCTCGCCGTCGCCGCCGCGGCCGCGGGGCATGCCCTGGGACGTGGCGAAGGGGTTGTTGCCCGGGCGGGGACCGCCGGGACGGGGAGCGGAGCCGCCCTGCCCTGAGCCGCCGGAGCGGGCAGGAGCAGCGGGGGTTTCAGCCTTGGGTGCCGGGCGTGCGCCGGGCTTCGCTCCGGTGGACGGAGCGGCCGGGGCAGGTGCAGCCGGAGCTGCGGGGGCGCTGGCAGCGGGGGCTGCCGGAGCAGCCGCCTGTGCCGGTGCTGCCGGAGCGGCGGGCGCGGGCGCTTCAGCCTTGGGGGCCGGAGCCTTCGGAGCTGCCGGACCGGGTGCCGGTGTTGAGGGACGCGCCTCTGCCGCCGGAGCGGCTGCCTTGGGGGCGGCTGCCGGTGCGGCAGCCTTGGGGGCGGCGTCGGGGAAGGCGTTGCGCAGTTTGCGCACAACGGGGGCCTCAATGGTTGAAGAGGCAGAGCGAACGAATTCGCCCAGTTCCTGCAGTTTTGTCACTGCATCTTTGGAAGTAATACCGAGCTCTTTGGCGAGCTCATGTACGCGGACCTTGGCCACATTTCTCCTGTCTCGGTCCGCACCGAGCCAGGCACGAACCGTCTACTTCTTACTGCGGGCCCAAGCCGCAAATACTGCAGAAGGGCCCATTGCAGAGCGCAACAAAGTTGTCATCGTTGCGCACTCATCGCTGGGAACTCATCGGGTTTCCATCAGTTTTCTGACCCGCTTTCAGGTTGGACGGTTGGTGTTGCAGTTGCCGGAACGCATGCAACGCTCGGGCCTGACGTGATCCGGCGTTCGACGGCGGCGGTACCGGTCGCTCCCCGCAGGGCACGTCCGAACGCTCGCCGCTTCAACGCCAGAGCCAGGCACGATTCGCTGGGATGCAGCCATGCACCCCGGCCAGCCATCCGGCGTCGTTCATCCACCAGGACAGCGTTTGATCCACTGCCTTCGGCGACGAGCCGGAGTAACTCATTCCGCGTGCCCTTCTTCCGGCATCCGATGCAGGTACGCTCCGGCTGATTCCCGCTTGCTACTGGCACGGTCATCTTCCTGACGTTCATATCTGCTGGCCGAGAACGGCCTTCCTCCGGTTTGAACGGATTGGGCACGCCCAGGGCGCACGGCTGCCGGCCGTTAGGCGCGGTCTTTACTATTCTAGCCCCTCCCGGCCGTTCTGCCCGAAACTGCGGGGGCGTTTCCGGCGCGGGAGGACGGCGAAAGACTGCTTAGTTGTCCCGCGCCTGGGCGGCGTCGGACACGATGTCGATCCGCCAGCCGGTGAGCTTGGCCGCCAGCCGCGCGTTCTGGCCCTCTTTGCCGATTGCCAGGGAGAGCTGGTAGTCCGGAACCACCACGCGGGCGGACCGGGTGGCTTCATCGGTGATGGTGACGGAATTCACTCGCGACGGCGACAGCGCGCTGGCAATGAAGGTGGCCGGGTTCTCGCTGAAATCGACGATGTCGATCTTTTCGTCGTTGAGTTCATTCATGACGGCGCGGACCCGCGACCCCATCTCGCCGATGCAGGCTCCCTTGGCGTTGATGCCGGGGACGTTGGCCTTGACCGCAATCTTGGTGCGGTGGCCGGCTTCCCTGGCCAGTGCCACGATCTCGACCGAGCGGTCGGCGATCTCCGGCACTTCCAGTTCAAAGAGCTTGCGGACCAGGCCGGGGTGGGACCTGGAGAGAGTGACGGACGGGCCCTTTGAACCACGGTGGACGTCAATGACCAAAGCGCGCAGCCGGTTGCCGTGGATGTACTTCTCCCCGGGAACCTGCTCGGGCGGCGGCAGCAGCGCCTCGACGGAGCCCAGGTTGACCTGGATCATGTGGGGGTTGTTGCCCTGCTGGATGGTGCCGGACACCAGCTCGCCTTCGCGGCCCTTGAACTCGCCCAGCACGTTGTCGTCCTCGACGTCACGCAGGCGTTGCAGGATGATCTGGCGCGCGGTGCTGGCAGCGATCCGGCCGAACCCCTCAGGGGTGTGCTCGAACTCGCCAATGGGGGCGCCGTCGTCGTCAATCTCCACAGCCCAAATGGTCACGTGGCCGCTCTTGCGGTCCAGTTCGGCGCGGGCCTTTTCGAAGGCGCCGGGCGACTTGTGGTAGGCCACCAGGAGCGCCTGCTCAATGGTGGGGATGAGGAGGTCCAGCGGAATTTCACGCTCACGCTCCAGAAGTCTCAGTGCGCTCATGTCAATATCCATCAGGCCTCCTCAGAAGGTCCATTGTGTTCAGGTTCCAGACCGTCCTCGGAGAGGTGGCTGAATTCGATCTCGACTTTTCCGTTGCGGATCCTGTCGAAAGGAAGCTTGACGGGATCGCCCTGCTTGGGCTTCATTCCCTTTTTCACGGCGATCTCCGGGATGATCGTCACTCCCCCGTCATCCACTGACTGGATGCGGCCGGTGACGTTGTCCCCCTGGGCAACATTGACCTTGACCATGCGGCCCTTGGCGCGGTGCCAGTGGCGCGGCTCGGTCAGGGGGCGCCCCACGCCGGGCGAGGAAACCTCGAGATCATAGGGCCGGCCGTCGTCGGCGGGATCGTTGTCCAGGACGTCGGACAGGACTTTCGAGATGTCCGCAATGACATCAAGGCTGACGCCGCCGGTTTCCTCCTGGGGCAGGTCCACCACAACGTGGACCACCCGGTGGGAACCCGCCACGATGGCCACGTCCTCCAGGTACAGGCGGTTCGCCTGCACCGCCGGTTCGAGGAGCGCGCGGAGCCGGGCAGCTTCCGGGTTGTTGGCGGGTGCGGCATCAGCCTTACCCGTTCCGGTCAGGTCCGATGAAGCCGTGGCTTCTGAATTGCTCACGATGCCCGCCGCCTCCCTATAGATGATGTTGTGTGTACTAGCGTAGCTATTTTACCGGTCCGGCGGGACGGAGATTCCCAGCCGGCGTGACACCATGGTCTGTTGTGAAAGACGACAATCGGGAAAACCGCCCAATGCTGCGCTATTTCCGGTACGCCGTTATGTCGTTCACAGCCCTCCTTGTCCTCAGCCTCGGATTCGCCCTGATCCCCGCGGAACCGCCGCCGCCCGCGGATCCGCCGTTCTCCGAGCAGGCGAGGATGGCCGCCCTGGATGACGCGCTGGAGCTGCGAACGGCCGCTGGGGTGCTGTCAGCTGTGCCGGCAGCCGGCGGCGCCCCGGACGTTGGCGGAAAAACGGCCGCCGTGGACACGGCTGTGACATTGCTGACGCTGCAGGCGCGCACCCTCCTTTCGCCGTCGGAAGCCGCCCCTGCGCTGGACGCACCCTCCCCTGCCTCCGCGCAGCCCGCCCCGCAGCCAACGACGACGGAATCCCCCAAGGCGGAACTTTCCAGCCTTGCAGGGCTGGCGTCCGCGCTCTCGGCCAGCGGAGTGCAGCGCCTCGCCGACGCAGCAAAGGCCGACGGCGGGCTGGCCCGGCTGCTGGCCGGTGCCGGCACCGCCCAACTGCTCGCCGCCGAGGACGTGGCCGCCGCCGGCGGCGTCGCCGTGGAAACACTGCCGCACGCAGCCGCAGGGACGCCCGCCGGTGCCTCTCCATCCACAGCCGCCACACCCGCAGCCAGCCCCACGCGATCCCCGACGGAATCCGCCTGCCCGCCGTTTCTTCCGGCGCCCGCGGGTCCTCCCACGGCCGCGGCTCCGGCATCTGCTGGACAGGAAACAACCGGCACAGGGACGGTTGCAGCTGTCGCCAATGCGCTTTCGGCGGCCCTGGCCGCCGAACAGCAGAGTGTCTACGCCTACCAGGCGGCACTCCCCCGGCTGGCAGCCAAGGACACCGGCGCGGCGGGAGCCTTCCTTGCCGCGCATGAAGACCTTGCCGCCGAAGCCGCGGCGCACTCCCGGGCAGCATGCAGTGCCGCACAGATGCAGCAGCCCGGCTACGTACTGGACCCGGAATTCCTTGCCCACCCGGCTGCCGGGCTTGCCCGCCTGGAGCTGGTGTCGCTTCCTGCCTTCGGGGACGTCGTTGCCCTTGCCGACGGCGGCACGCGGGAGTGGGCCATCTCCGCCCTTCAGGCCGCGGCACGCCGCGCTGCCCACTGGGGCGCGGACCCGGGGCCGGTTCCCGGCGTCGTCCTCGACCAGGACCAGCTGCCGGACCTTCCCGCCAGTTCCGCTCCTGCGCCGGCAGAGCCATGAACTGAGGGGACGCGGCAGCTCCCATAATTACGGGAGTCAGCACCCCCACTCCGATGAACCCGGCCAGGGCGCCGCTTTCCTGTCCGTGCCGGGTGGCCCGGGACAGCTTCTGATGGTTTGCTGAAGAGCATGGACGCACATGAACCCGCGGAACAGGGTGCAGCGGACACCGGGGCCCCGGAACTTCGCCGCCACATGGAGACCGAACCGCACGGCAACGATACCGCCCAGCGGCTGAACTGGCTGCGTGCGGGCGTCCTGGGTGCCAACGACGGCATCGTCTCGGTGGCGGCGATCGTGGTTGGCGTGGCAGGGGCCACCGCCGAGTCCGGCCCCATCCTCGCTGCCGGGGCCGCGGGGCTGGTGGGCGGCGCGGTATCCATGGCACTGGGTGAGTACGTATCCGTGAGCAGCCAGAGCGACAGCCAAAAAGCCCTGATAGAGAAAGAGCGCCGGGAGCTGGCCGAGGAACCGGCGGAGGAACTGGCAGAACTTACCGCCATCTACCTCGCCAAGGGCCTCAGCCCCGAAACAGCCGGCAAGGTGGCCGAAGAACTCACGGCCCATGATGCCCTGGCCGCGCACCTCTCCGCCGAACTCAACATCGACGAGACGGACATCGTGAACCCCTGGCACGCGGCCTTCGCTTCAGCCATGGCTTTTGTTATCGGCGCGGTCCTCCCGATGCTGGCAATCCTTCTTCCGCCGCCGGAGGTCCGTGTTCCCTTGACCTTCGCTGCTGTCCTGGTTGCACTGGCCCTGACGGGAGCATTGGGCGCCTGGATCGGCGGCGGTTCCAAATCCAGGGCCGCGGTCAGGGTGGTGGCGGGCGGCGCCCTGGCCCTCGCCGCCACGTTCAGCATCGGCAGCATGCTCGGCGCCACGGGCGTGGTGTAGCGCCCGCCGCCCCCGGGACAGCACGGCCGTTGCCCTTAGGCTGGGACTGATGAGCCAGCCAACGGTACTCCCCATTCCTCCGGACCTTGCCGCGCGCTACGGCGGCACCCCGGAAGGCCGGGCCTGGCTGGCTTCCTTGCCCGGCATCGCCGAAAGCCTGCTGGCCCGGTGGCATCTTGCCTCCGGCCTTGGTCCCGGCGTCGTGCCCTGGAACGGCCACGGTGCGGTCGTGATTCCGGTGGTCCGGGAGGACGCCTCCCCCGCTGCCCTCAAGATCGCCTTCCCCCACGACGAAGCGAGGGTGGAGCGGCATGCGCTGTCACTGTGGAGCGGGCGGGGCGCCGTCGCGCTGCTGGCGTCGGACACGGGCACGTGTTCCATGCTCCTCGAAAGGCTCGACGCCGGCCGCCCGCTCAGCAACGTGCCGATGGCTGACGCCGTGGTGGTATGGGGCGGGCTGGTCCGCCAGCTAAGCCTCCTTCCCGATGACCGGCCGCAGTGGCGGGAGTTCGAGCACATCGCCGCCCGTGCCGAACAGTGGAGCGACGACCTGCCCGCGGATTGGGAACAGCTCGGCCGCCCCTTTCCACGGTGGCTGCTGGAAGCGGCGCTGGAGGTGTGCCAGATACGGGGCGCGGTGGGGCGCCGCTCGGCGCGGGACGTCCTGGTCCATACGGACCTGCACTACCTCAATATCCTGGCCAGGCCGGGCACCCGCGCAACAAACGGAAAACCGGCGCCGGACGGTTTCGCAGCCATCGACCCCCAGCCCATGATCGGCGAACCGGAATTCGGCGTGGCACCGCTGTTATGGAACCGCCTGCAGGACCTGCCGCTGAACCAGCCCGAAGCCGGCCTGCGTGGACGCTGCGCGGACTTCAGCGCCGCAGCCGGCCTGGACCCCGAGGCCGCCCGGCAATGGGCCGTGGCCAGGGAAGTGGCCAACGCGCTCTGGTACGCCGGGAAGCCCCGCCATCGCGGCGATTTGGCAAGGTCCCTCTGGGTTGCCAGTACCCTCGCCGGGCGCACCCTGGAAGGACTGCCGCCGGCACATGCTTTGCCGGAGCCCGGTCAGGCCGCGGGTCCGACCTGACCGGCCACGTTCCCAGGTCAGCTGCCGCGCACGGCGGCGAGTGCGGAACGGATGGCGTCCACGGCAGTGCCGACCTCGTCCCCTTCGGTGCGCCAGTTGCTGACCGACACCCGGAGGATGTCCCGGTCCCGCCACCGTGACCCGGACATCCATACCCTGCCGTCCCCGATGACGCGGGCCGTCACCGCCCGGGTGGTGGCGTCGTCGCCGAACGCCACGCAAACCTGGGTGTAGCCGACGTCGTTCAACACTTCCACGCCGTCCAGCCCGGCCAGCCCCGCGGCGATTTCCGAGGCCGCGGCGGCCATTCCCTCCACCTGGGCTGCCACGCCGTCGGAGCCGAGGCTCTTCAGGGCCGCCCACACCGTCACGCCGCGCGCCCGCCGTGACAGCTCCGGGACCTTTTCGAAGGGATCGCCGGGACCTTCCGCGTCATGCACCAGGTAGCTGGCGTGCAGGCCCATGGCAGAGCGAAGGGCTGCAGCATCCCGGACAATCGCGATGCCGCAGTCGTAGGGAACGTTGAGGGTCTTGTGGGCATCCGTTCCCCAGGAGTCCGCATCCTCATAGCCACGGATCAGATGGCGCAGTTCGGGGGCTGCGGCGGCCCACAGGCCGAAGGCGCCATCCACATGGACCCACGCTCCGTGTTTCCGGGCAACGCGGATGGCTTCGGGGAACGGGTCAAAAGCGCCTGAATGGACGTTCCCTGCCTGGAGGCAGACTAATGCGGGGCCTGAGCCTCCAGCCAGTGCTGCGTCCAGGGCTTCGGGGATCAACCGCCCCTGGCTGTCGGAGTCCACCACCGCGGGCTTGCCCAGGCCCAGGTAGCGCAGGCCAAGGTCCACGGTGTCATGCCGTTCCCGCCCCACCAGGCAGCGGATCCTCGGAGCGCCAGACAGCCCGTCACTGTCCAGGTCCCAGCCGGCGTCCGCAAGCAGCCGCCACCGTGCGGCGGCCATGCAGGTGAAATTCGCCATCGTGGCGCCGGTAACGAACCCGACGTCGGACTGTCCAGGAAGTCCCAGCAGTTCCAGGAGCCAACTGCCCGCGCCCTCCTCGACCGCCGCCATGGCAGGGGTGGCGTAGCGCAGTCCGGCGTTCTGGTCCCAGGCACTCACCAGCCAGTCGGAGGCAAGGGCGGCAGGTAGCGTCCCGCCGATCACCCAGCCGAAGAACCGGCCGGAGGGCATGGCCATGAGCCCCGGTTCTGCCGTCTTCGCCAGCAGGTCCACCACTTTCTCAGCCGGCATCCCCTCACGCGGCAGCGGGCCGCCAAAGGCGCCGGTGAGGTCATGGGCGGCCGCCGCCGGTCCCACGGGCCTCTCGGGAAGGCTTCGCAGCCAGGCCGCGGCGTGGCCTGCCGCTGCCGCCAGGGCCGGGGCGTACTCGTCATAGCCATGTGACATAGTCTGCATGCTACGCCTCCGCCGGCCGGGCCTCCGAGCCTGCTTTTCCAGGGCAGTTTCAGGCGAAGTTTTCCTGCCAGACGTCGTAGCCGAGCTTGATGATGAGGCCCGACACCACCAGCAGGAAGACCGCGCGGACAAAGCGGCTTCCCTGTTTGACTGCTGTCCTTGCTCCGAGGTAGCCGCCAGCCATGTTGGCAGCTCCCAGCAGCAGGCCGAGGCCCCACAGGAGGGAGCCGTGGGGCAGGAAGAACAGCAGTGCGCCCGCATTGGTGGCCATGTTGACGATCTTGGCTTTGGCGCTGGCTTCCAGGAAGGCATAGCCCATCGCCGAGACCAGGGCGATGACCAGGAAGGAGCCTGTCCCCGGGCCGATGAGGCCGTCGTAGAAACCGATGACGGCCCCGATCAGGCAGGCAATCACGTAGTGCCTACGGCCATCGTGCCGCAGCACGGTGATGCCGCCAACGTCCGGCTTCAGTGCAGTGAAAAGGGCGACGGCGACCAGCGCCGTGACGATGATGGGCTTGAAGACCGTAGCCGGCAGGGTTGCTGCCAGCACGGCGCCGCCAAAGCTGCCCGCCAGGGCGATCACGGCCATCGGCAGCGCCGTCTTAAGGTCCGGTCCCACCCGCCGGTAGTAGGTGGCAGCACTGGTGGCGGTGCCGAAGATGGACCCCATCTTGTTCGTCGCCAGCGCTTGGACGGGGGTGATCCCCGGGACCAGCAGCAGGGCGGGGAGCTGGATCAGCCCGCCCCCGCCCACCACTGCGTCCACCCAGCCGGCAGCGAAACCGGCTAGCACGATCAAAAGGAGTGTTGTCAGCCCGAGGGATTCGAGTCCGGACTCCACTGCCGGGTCAGCTGGTGCGGACAGCGTTGACTACGTAGTCAACTGCCTTGTCCACTGCCACGTTCTCGGCGTCACCACTGCGGCGGTCCTTGATCTCGACAACACCATCCACCAGGCCGCGGCCAACGGCCAGGATGGTGGGAACGCCCACCAGTTCGGCATCGCCGAACTTGACCCCGGGCGAAACCTTCGGCCGGTCGTCGAGCAGGACATCCAGGCCCGCTGCCTCAAGGTCGGCTGCCAGTCGCTCGGCGGTGGCGAAGATCTCCTCACCCTTGCCCACCGCAACAACATGGACATCGGCCGGGGCAACGGCACGCGGCCAGACGAGCCCCCGCGCGTCGTGGTTGGCCTCGGCCAGCGCCGCAACGGCCCGCGTGACTCCGACGCCATAGGAGCCCATCGTCACGGTGACCTGCTTGCCGTTCTGGTCCAGGACCTTCAGCTCCAGCGCTTCTGCGTACTTGCGGCCGAGCTGGAAGATGTGCCCCATCTCGATGCCGCGGGCGGTCTCCAGCGGGCCGGAGCCATCCGGGGCGGGATCGCCTTCGCGGACCTCCGTGCACTCGATGACACCGTCCCAGGTGAAGTCCCGGCCGGCCACCAGGCCGTATACGTGCTTGCCTGCCTCGTTGGCGCCGGTGATCCAGGTTGTGCCGCGGACCACGCGGGGGTCCACCAGGTACAGGAGCTTCGTTGAACTTTCGGCTCCCAGCAGGGGCTCCTCCAGGGACAGGCCGGGGCCGAGGTAGCCCTTCACGATGAGCGGCTGCTTCTTGAGGTCGTCGTCGTTGGCGGCTTCCAGGCCGATCTCACCGCCGATGGGCAGGAAGGAACCGATGTTCGCTTCGACGCGCTTCAGGTCCACGGCGCGGTCGCCCGGCACCCCGATAACCACCAGCTGGCGCTCGCCGGTGGGCAGGGTAACGGCGAGCACTACGTTCTTAAGGGTGTCGGCGGCGGTCCAGGCACCGCCGTCGGCTTCGCTGCGGGGGGCGAGTGTATTGGAGGCTGCCACCAGGGTGTCGATGGTGGGGGTATCCGGGGTGTCGAGCACCTCGGCGGCCGGAGCGCCGGTGAAGTCGATCTCAGCCGGGGCCACGGTGGTCACCGCTTCGACGTTGGCTGCGTAGCCGCCGGCAGACCGGACGAAGGTGTCCTCGCCGATGTCGGTGGGGTGCAGGAACTCTTCGCTCTTGGAGCCGCCCATGGCACCGGCCGTCGCGGTTACCGGGATGACCTCCAGGCCGAGGCGCTCGAAGATGCGCAGGTAGGCGCCGCGGTGGGCGGCGTAGCTGGCGTCCAGGCCGGCGTCGTCCACGTCGAAGGAGTAGGAGTCCTTCATGATGAACTCGCGGCCGCGCAGGAGGCCGGCACGGGGACGCGCCTCATCGCGGTACTTGTTCTGGATCTGGTAGAGGCTCAGCGGCAGGTCCTTGTAGGAGGAGTACAGGTCCTTGACCAGCAGCGTGAACATTTCCTCGTGCGTGGGGGCCAGCAGGTAATCGGCGCCCTTGCGGTCCTGGAGCCGGAACAGGCCCTCGCCGTATTCGGTCCAGCGGTTGGTGGCCTCGTAGGGCTCACGGGGAAGGAGGGCCGGAAAGTGGACTTCCTGCGCCCCGATCCCGGCCATCTCCTCGCGGATAACGGCTTCCACCTTGCGCAGGACGCTCAGTCCCAGCGGCAGCCAGGTGTAGATGCCGGGGGCCGCGCGGCGGATGTAGCCTGCGCGGACCAGGAGCCGGTGGCTGGCCACCTCGGCGTCGACGGGATCTTCGCGGAGGGTGCGCAGGAATAGCTGGGACAGTCTTGTAACCACGGGTGGGTATCCGTTTCTGGGGAGTGCTGGAGAGCAGGGCCGGGATTTCGTCTGGTACTAATCTACCGGCTGGCCGGGCCACTCCCCGCTGGCGGGTACGCATCGCGGCAGGCCGGCACTTACCCGGAACGCAGTTGAGCCACGCCCGGAGATGCAAAGCCCCTGGCCCCCCATGAGGCTGGTCATCGCATCCGGGCGTGGCTCGACGCCGTTATCGCCTAAGTACTGGTGAGGACTGGTGAGACCGCCCACGCCACTCCAGCGCAGCTAGATCGAACCTATGTGATGGCGGGCACATTGACAAGTGTTTCTCCTTTTCTTGCTGTTGACCGGACCCTTCCGGCACCCTAGCCTTAATTCATCAGGTGATGAATTACGGTGCCTCCAGGTGCCGGCAGGCCTGCTCCCGGCAATGGAGTGCGATCATGTCCCATGCGGCAGCAATACCGGAAGTTCAAGGCAGAACGGCCGGGGACGCCATTGTCGCCGCCGGACTGGATGTCACGCGGGGCAAAGTTCCCGTTCTTCGCGGACTGGACTTCACAATCCCGGCCGGCAGGATCACCGGGCTGCTGGGCCCTTCCGGAAGCGGAAAGACAACCCTCATGAGGGCCATCGTTGGAGTCCAGCGGCTGACGTCGGGAACGGTGCAGGTCCTGGGCCTGCCGGCCGGCAGCGCTGCCCTGCGGCACCAGGTGGGCTATGTGACCCAGTCGCCAAGCCTGTACCCGGACCTGACGGTGGAAGCGAACGTCCGCTACTTCGGAGCCATGCACCGGAAAAGGAAGCTTGAGGCAGCGGAGGCGATTGCCGCCGTCGGGCTTGAACGCCAGGCCCGGCAGAAGACGGCCGACCTGTCCGGCGGCGAACTCAGCCGCGCATCCCTCGCCTGCGCACTGGTGGCGCGTCCCCCGCTCCTGGTGCTGGACGAACCGACCGTAGGGCTCGACCCGGTACTGCGGGCGGACCTCTGGAGCAGGTTCCAGGCCATGGCAGAGGCTGGAACAACCCTCCTCGTGTCCAGCCACGTGATGGAGGAAGCCAGCAGGTGTGACGATTTGCTGCTCCTCCGTGGGGGCAGGCTGCTTGCCCGGCTGACGCCCAGGGAACTCAGCCGGCGCGGACACAGCAGCGATCTTGAGAGGGCGTTCCTCCACATCATCCAGGAGACGACGGCGGCGGATGCGGAGGCGGCGCCGGAGACGCCCGGGGCTCCGGCTGCGGGCACCGGGGAACCCAAGGCACAAGGTAGGAGCGTGCGGTAGTGGACCTCAGAATGATGCTTGCCACGACGCAGCGGGTGCTGGACCAGCTCCGCCACGACCACCGCAGCATCGCCATGATCCTGGTGGTGCCTGCCCTGCTGCTCACTGCGGTCTATTTCCTGTACGAGAACGAGTCGCTGCCCCCGGGAGTCCCCCGGACCTTCGACCGGGTAGGCCTGATGATGCTGGCCATCTTCCCCTTCGTGGTGATGTTCCTGGTCACCTCCATCACCATGTT
Organism: Arthrobacter sp. AB6; assembly: GCF_031844545.1. Taxonomy (NCBI): domain Bacteria; kingdom Bacillati; phylum Actinomycetota; class Actinomycetes; order Micrococcales; family Micrococcaceae; genus Arthrobacter; species Arthrobacter sp. AB6. Next base: position 162,901 of record NZ_JAUZVL010000004.1, on the reverse strand, counting down.
GCGTGAACGGACCTCCGGAACCCTGGAACGGCTGCTCACCACACCCGTGCACAAAGCCGACCTCCTTTTTGGCTACGGCCTGGCGTTTTCGATCATGGCCGCCCTGCAGTCGCTGGTGGCCACTGCCGTTGCCTACTGGATTTTCGATCTCGACATCCAGGGGCCTCCCGGCTATGTGGTCCTGGTCGCCGTGATCAATGCGGTCCTGGGCGTGGCCCTGGGACTGCTGTGTTCAGCCTTCGCCAGGACCGAGTTCCAGGCAGTGCAGTTCATGCCCGTGGTGGTGGTGCCGCAGATCCTGCTGTGCGGACTGTTCGTGGCCCGGGACCGCATGAACGATGTCCTTGAAGCAATCTCCAACGTACTTCCGCTGACATTCTCCGTGGACGCGCTGCAGGAGATCGCTGCCAACACGGAAGCCACGGAACAGCTGTGGCAGGATGCCGGGATCATGGTGGCCATTGTTGTGGGCGTCCTGGTGCTGGCTTCCCTCACCTTGCGCAGGCAGAGCGCGTGAGCGCATCGAATGGACCGCCCCCGGCTGTGCGGCGGGGACGCCGGGGCGGGACAAACGCATCGCGGGGCCACATCCTCGAGACGGCCCGGCGGCTTTTCGCCGAGCACGGTTTTGAGGGGACCAGCCTGCGGCAGGTGGCGCGGTCGGCAGGGGTGGATCCGGCCATGATCCACCATTTCTTCAACGGGAAAGACGAGCTCTTCGCCCTCAGCGTGGAGCTTCCGGCGAATCCCGGGGAGGTGTTGGCCGGCGTGGAGGATTCTCCCCCCGGCGAGCGGGCCGAACTCATCGTCCGGGCAGTGCTGCGCCTGTGGGAGAGCCCTGCCCAGCCAGGACTGGTGGCATTCTTGCGCGGCACCATTGGATCGAAGGCGAAGACTGCCCTCCTTCGGGAAACCGCCACCCGGGCCATCATCAGCCGCATCATGGCCGGCGTGCCCGGGCCGAAGGAGGACGTGGCGCTCCGCGGCGACTTGGTAGCCACGCAGATGGTGGGATTGATGATGGTCCGCTACGTGGTCCGGCTGGAGCCGCTGGCATCCGCGGCACCCGAGGACGTGGTGCGGCTGGTCGCACCCAATGTGCAGCGCTACCTGACGGGAGACCTGGACAACCGGAAGAGGGAGCGGTCCTAGAAGAGAACGGTGGCGAAGGTCCCGACCTGCTGGAAACCGACCCGCTCGTAGGTGGCCCGGGCACGGGTGTTGAAGCCGTTGACGTAGAGGCTTGTGGTGGGTGCCACTTTCTGTGCCTGCTCCACCACTGCCGCCATATACCCGGAACTCAGCCCTTGGCCGCGGTAAAGGGGGTTCATCCAGACGCCCTGGATCTGGGTTACGTCGGAGGTGACGGCGCCGAGTTCGGCCTTGAACACCACTTCGCCGGCGTCATTCAGGTGCACCAGGGAGTGGCCTTGCCGAATCAGGCTTTCCACCCGGCGGCTGTAGAACTCCCTGCCGCCAAGGAAAGGGGAGTATCCCACTTCTTCCTCGAACATCGCTGCGCACGCCGGCAGGATGCGGTCGAAGTCGGCAAGGTTTCCCAGCCCCAGTCCCGGGTTCGGCTCAACGGACGGGGGGCCGGCGATGGTCATCAGCGGCTGGTCCGGGCGCACCTCGTGGGCCCGGTGCCCCAGCTCAACCAATTCGGCGTGAAGGGCCAGTACGGAACTGGCGGGGCCGAAGGCGGAGGCGTAGCGGCGTCCGGACGCGCTCGCCGCCGCAGCCACCGCTCCGGCCAGGTCCGGGTCCAGCTGGACGGGAACGAGGTTGGCCCCTGCCCAGCACGCACCTGCAAGGACGCCGTCGTCGAACACGCCGAAGACCCCGGCTCCGCCGCTGGTGGCTGCGGCGGAACCGGCGGCACGCAAGTGCGCCAGGATGAACACGTTCGTGACTGGATCACGCTGCGCCAGGCGCCTCAGCGCTGCAGTGTCCTCCCGCTCCAGGATACGGACGGAGATCCCCGGCGGGTCGGGGACGTCCTTACGAGACGCTAACCACGGGGCTACCCTTGACAGCATCTTCGCCATCGGCCTCCCCCATCTCTTCCGCGATACGCATGGCCTCTTCGATCAGTGTCTCAACAATCTGGCTCTCAGGGACAGTCTTGATGACCTCGCCCTTCACAAAGATCTGGCCCTTGCCGTTGCCCGAGGCAACGCCAAGATCTGCTTCGCGGGCTTCGCCCGGGCCGTTGACCACGCAGCCCATGACCGCTACGCGCAGCGGAATCTCCATTCCTTCAAGCCCGGCCGTAACCTGCTCGGCCAGCGTGTAGACATCCACCTGGGCGCGGCCGCAGGAGGGGCAGGAGACGATTTCCAGCTTGCGCGGACGCAGGTTGAGGGACTGGAGGATCTGGTTTCCCACCTTGATTTCCTCCACCGGCGGGGCGGAGAGGGAAACCCGGATGGTGTCGCCGATACCCCGGGACAGGAGCGCCCCGAAGGCCGTGGCCGACTTGATGGTTCCCTGGAACGCCGGGCCGGCCTCGGTGACGCCGAGGTGCAGCGGCCAGTCGCCCTTTTCGGCAAGCATCTCGTACGCAGCCACCATGATGACGGGGTCGTTGTGCTTCACGGAGATCTTGAAGTCGTGGAAACCGTGCTCCTCAAAGAGGGATGCTTCCCAGACGGCAGACTCCACGAGCGCCTCCGGGGTGGCCTTGCCATACTTCTTCAGGATTCCGGGCTCCAGGGAACCGGCGTTCACGCCGATGCGGATCGATGTTCCGTGGTCGCGGGCAGCCGCGGCGATCTCCTTGACCTGGTCATCGAACTTCCGGATGTTGCCGGGGTTCACCCGCACCGCCGCGCAGCCGGCCTCGATCGCCGCGAAGACGTACTTGGGCTGGAAGTGGATGTCCGCGATGACGGGAATCTGGGACTTCCGGGCGATGATGGGCAGCGCCTCGGCGTCGTCGGCGGACGGGCAGGCAACGCGCACGATGTCGCAGCCCGACGCCGTCAGTTCCGCGATCTGCTGGAGGGTGGCGTTGATGTCCGTGGTGGGCGTGGTGGTCATGGACTGCACGCTGATGGGCGAGTCCGAGCCGACCCCCACGGAACCAACTTTGATCTGCCGCGTCTTGCGGCGGGGGGCAAGGACGGGTGGCGGTGCTGCGGGCATTCCCAGGCTGACCGAGGTCACGAGGACTCCTTGAGATTCGAAAAGTTGAGGCGGCTTATGCGGCGAGGCCGGCCAGCACGCCGGTAATTGGCGACCATTCGGTGATGCGGGTTCCGGCGATGACTCCCGCTGCCGCGAACGGATCCTGCTTCAGGATCGAGTTGAGGGCGGCTTCATCAGCTGCCTTGAAAATCAGCAGCGCTCCGGCACCGTCACCGTACGGCCCGCTGGCCAGAATGGCGCCGTCCTGGGCCAGGCCGGCGGTCCATTCACGGTGCGCAGGCCGGACGGCATTGCGTTCTTCAGTGGATTCGGCGGCATAAACGTACTCAACGGCAAAAACAGTCATACCGCTACCCTATCGCCCTGCCTGCCTTCGCACGTATCCTGCGGGCTGCCTGCCACGGAAGGGGCAGACCTTTTGTCACGTCAGGAAGATGACCTTGACGGCCGCGGCCGTTCCTGCCGCCCACAGCATGGAGGTCAGTGTTCCGATGATGAACCGTTCAGCCGCCACGGGCGTTTCCTTCAGCTCCGCGAACCTGCCCAGGCCCTTGATGGCCACGATGTAGGCGATGGCCACCGGCTGGCCGGTAAGGATGGCAAGGCATACTCCGAGCCGCTCCAGGATTCCAATGATGGCGCCGCCCCGAAGGATCCGCTGGGTGGGAGCCGCCGGCTCGGAGCCGGAACCGCCCGACGGCGATGCGTTCCCCACGGCGGTCAGCTCATCGTCCACACTTTGGCCCCCTAGGGAAGGCGGGGGGTCGACGGTGACGTCCGCGGACGGATCGTCGGCTGCCCTCCCGGCTTCCTCGGCCGCTTTGGCGGCGTCCGCCTTGTCGTCGATGGTCTTGGCGAGCCGGAACACCAATGCGGTCACGGGCCAGCCGGCGAATCCTGCCACGAGCAGCGCAACCGTGATCCACAGTGCGTTCACTGGTTTCCTTCCGTCCGGGTGCCTGCAATCACGGACTGCGCATAGTCAAGGAGCATTGCCGCTGCAGGCCTTGCCGCCCATTCTTCCTGCCAGCCGGACCTCAGCACGGCACGGCTCACCGACTGCTCGGTGATTCCCAGGTCCCGGGCCACCTGCTTCTGGCTGCCGTGCCTGCCGTCACCCTGCACGCGCAGTTGGTCCACCACCCGCCACTGGGCCTCCGTACGCTGCTGCACCAGGCGCCCGATCAGGCGAAGCACTGCCTGTGCGTTGGAGCAGGCCATGGCGCCTTCCTGCGCCGAACTTTTCTGTTGCGGGGACCGAATGTCCTTTCCACGGACCATGGTGCCGGACACCACTGACAACGGGACCTGGCCGGCCGCGCCCTTGGCGAGTTCCACTGCCTTGCGCGCCGCCACGAAGCCGCTTCCGGACCCTTCGCGCGGGCTGGCACCCGGAACGAGGTTCACGGCGCCTATGCCGATCCCCACGTACCAGTACCCGCTGCGCAACGCATGCAAGGCGATGTCCACCACGTCCGCAGCCTGTTCCACGACACCCTGGAGTTCGTCACCCACTGAGCGCTCGAACGGAACCCGGGTGCGGCTCCGCAGCTCGGCGATCAAATCCGGGACGCGGTCCACGTCCGAGGTGCTCCCCCGCTGGTCAATGGTGAGAACGTACATGTTCCAACCTTAGGCAGCTGATCCCACAGGATCAACCACCTTCGGCTGATTATTAGATATCAGTCACATTGGGCTGAGAAGTGGTTTATCAGCCGCGAACTGCCCCTTCGAAGGAGTCGCCGGCGTCAGCCGAAGAGGTTCACGGGCTTCACGATGTCGGCATAGATGAGGAGCGCGCTCATCCCCATGAGCAGGGCGGCCACCACATAGGTCACCGGCAGCAGCTTGGCAATGTCGAAGGCTCCCGGGTCCGGCTTGCCGAGCAGCTTGGCCACGCGGCGCCGTGCACCCTCATACAGGGCGCCGGCAACGTGTCCGCCGTCCAGGGGCAGCAGCGGTATCAGGTTGAACACAGCCAGCGCGAAGTTCAGGCCTGCGAGCAGCCCGATCAGTGCGGCCAGCCTGGACTGCACCGGGATTTCTTCCATGGCGGCCACTTCACCGGCCACCCGTCCCACGCCCACCACGCTGATGGGGCCGTTCGGGTCACGGGGCTCCTCGCTGAAGGCAGCCTTCGCCACGCCTACGACGCGTGCGGGCAGGTTGAACACCACCCCCGCCACCTGGCGGATGTTCTCCCCCGCCATCGGAAGGACGGACGACGCCGGCTGGGCCACCAGTTCAGTCTGCGAACCGATGCCCAGGAAGCCTACGTCCTGGTAAAGGAGGGTGCCGGCGTCGTCCGTTGCCTGGCGCCCGTCCGCCCCGATGACGGGCCGGGCCGACAGCACCGGCGTCACCGTGGTGGACACCCGTGTGCCGTCCCGCTCAACGGTAATCCCCACCTCACGCCCTGCGGAGGCCCGGATCCATTCCGTCAACTGGTCCCAGCTGGTCACGGTCTTCCCGTCGAAGGAGGTGACCCTGTCGCCGGGCTTGAGGCCGGCCGCCGCGGCGGGGGTCAGCCGGCAGTCCGCCGAGTCGGGGTCCACGGTCTCCCCCGCCGCCACCTGGCACTTGGAGACGTCGGAGATGGTGGTGGTGGCCGTGGCTACGCCAAAGCCCATCAGCAGGACGGCGGTAAGGAGCACGCCGAGCACCATGTTCATGGCCGGCCCGCCCAGCATCACGATGATCTTCTTCCAGACCGGAAGCCGGTAGAACACCCGCCCCTCATCGCCGGGCCCCACTTCCTCATGGGCCGCGGACCGGGCTTCGGAGGCCAGTGTCTGGAACATGCCCGTGCTGGAGGGCCGGACCGAACCGTCCTCCTTGTTGGGCGGATACATGCCGATCATGGAGACGTAACCGCCCAGCGGGATGGCCTTCACGCCGTACTCGGTTTCGCCTTTCCGCCGGGACCAGAGAGTGGGGCCGAAGCCGATCATGTACTTGGTGACGCGGACCTTGAAGAGCTTGGCTGGTACCAGGTGCCCCACTTCATGGAGCGCGATGGAGGCAGCGATGCCGATCGCCACAAAGACGACGCCGAGGACAAAGAGGAGAACGGGGGTCATTGACGTGCTGCTGCTTCCTAGAGACTGCTGACTGCTAAACGTTCGTGGGCGCGGGTGCGTGCCCAATCCTCAGCATCCAGCACTGACTCCACCGTCAGCCCGGAGGAGCCTGAATGTTCGCTGAGGACGGACTCGATGGTGTCCACGATGTCGGTAAACCTGATGCGTCCGGCATGGAAGGCCGCCACGGCTTCCTCGTTGGCGGCGTTGAACACGGCGGGGAACGTACTGCCCTGCTTCGCGGCGTCCTTGGCGAGGCCGACGGCGGGGAAGGCTTCCGTATCCAGCGGCTCGAATGTCCACGTGGCGGCCTGCGTCCAGTCACAGGCCACCGCCGCTTTGGGCACCCGGTCCGGCCAGCCCAGCCCCAGGGCAATGGGGAGGCGCATGTCCGGCGGGGACGCCTGCGCAATGATGGATCCGTCGATGAACTGCACCATTGAGTGCACCACGGACTGCGGATGCACCACCACGTCTATCCGGTCCAGCGGAACATCGAACAACAGGTGCGCCTCGATCACTTCCAGGCCCTTGTTGACGAGGGTTGCGGAATTGGTGGTGACCATGACTCCCATGTCCCACGTGGGATGCGCCAACGCCTCCTGCGGAGTTACCCCGAGCAGGTCGTCCCTGCTCCTGCCGCGGAAGGGACCGCCGGACGCGGTGAGGATCAGTCTTTCCACTTCCGCGGCAGACCCGGAACGCAAGCACTGGGCGATCGCCGAGTGCTCGGAATCGACCGGCACGAGCTGGCCTTCGCGTGCAGCGGCCTTCACCAGCGAGCCGCCCACAATCAGGGACTCCTTGTTGGCAAGCGCCAGCGTGGCACCGGATTTGAGGGCGGCCAGGGTGGGCGCCAGCCCGATGGAACCGGTGATTCCGTTCAGGACCACGTCAGCCTCGACCCCCGCAATACGGGTGGAGGCGTCCGGTCCGGCAATGATTTCCGGCCGGTAATCCTGCCTGCCCGCCGCGGCTGCGGCTTCGGCCACCAAGGAGGCCAGTTGACCGGGGTCCCCGCCGGCGATGCCAATGACAGAGGCACCCGTGTGGACCGCCTGGCGCGCGAGGAGTTCCAGGTTGCCTCCCCCGGCACTGAGGGCCACCACCTCGAAAAGGTGCGGGGCGCCGTCGACGACGTCAATCGCCTGGGTGCCGATGGAACCGGTGGATCCGAGGAGGACGATTCTGCGTGGCTGCATTGCTTAAGTATCCCGCACCGCACTGCCGGACAACCGCAGCCCCAAACGGAGGTACACATCCCCTTGCCCCAGTGGCAGCACTGTTGGGAGCGGGCGTAACGTGGACTGCGTGGACTGGCTCTCCTGGTTTGATGCGCCGGAATACGAATTCGCCCGGCAGGTGCTGCAGCGCGGCGTGGCGGCACTGTATTTCGTTGCGTTCCTGTCCTCGCTGAACCAGTTCCCGGCGCTGCTGGGCGAACGAGGCCTTCTCCCGGCCCCCGAATACCTCTCCGGCTTCAGCCGCCTGCGCCGGCCCACCCTGTTCCTTTGGCGGTATTCGGACCGGCTGCTGCGCTGGGTATGCGCCGCAGGGCTGCTGGTGTCGGCGCTGCTCGTGGCCGGCATCCCGCAGCAGGGCCCGCCGTGGGTTCCGCTGATAGCGTTCCTTATCCTGTGGCTGCTGTACATGTCAATCGTGAACGTGGGCCAGACCTTCTATGGGTTCGGGTGGGAGATGCTGCTCCTGGAGGCGGGCTTCACGGTGGCCTTCCTGGGCTCGGACCAGACAGACCCGCCCCGCACCATCCTGGTCCTGATCGTGTGGCTGGTGTTCCGGCTGGAGTTCGGTGCCGGGATGATCAAGATCCGCGGCGGCCGGGAATGGCGTGACCTGACTGCCCTCTACTACCACCATGAGACGCAGCCCATGCCGGGTCCGCTCAGCCGGCAGGCGCACCTGCTGCCCAAGCCGCTGCACAAGGTGGAAGTGCTGGGCAACCACTTCGCCCAGCTGGTGGTGCCGTTCTTCCTGTTTGCTCCGCAGCCTGTTGCCAGCGTCGCGGCAGGCATTGTCATCGCCACCCAGCTCTGGCTGGTGGCCACAGGCAACTTCGCGTGGCTGAACTGGATTGCCATAGTGCTGGCCTTCGCCGCCGTGAGTGATCCGGTTGCCCACGCCGTCCTGCCGGCCATTCCGGTGGACTGGCACGGAGCGCCGGGCGTGGACCGGGAGACGCCGCTCTGGTGGCTGGCCATTACGCTGGCTGCCACGCTGCTGCTGGTTGTGCTCAGTTACTGGCCGCTGCGCAACCTCTTCTCCCGCCGGCAGCTGATGAATGCCAGTTTCAACCGGTGGCAGCTGGTCAATACCTACGGCGCGTTCGGTACGGTCACCAGGCAACGGATTGAAATCGTGGTGGAGGGCACCCTCGACGAGGACCCGGACAACTCCTCCGAGTGGCGCGAGTACGGTTTCAAGGGCAAGCCGGGTGACCTCGGGAGGCTCCCCCGGCAATGGGCGCCCTACCACCTCCGCCTGGACTGGCTGATGTGGTTCCTGCCGCTAAGGACGGTCCATGAGGAGTGGTTCTACGCTTTCCTGGGCAAGCTCCTGGAGGCGGACAGGCAAACGTTGCGGCTCCTCCGCCATGACCCGTTCGACGGTGCGCCGCCGCGTTGGGTGCGCGTGCGCAGCTACCACTACCGGTTCGCAAGCCGCAAGGAGTTCCGGGAGACCGGGAACCGGTGGGTGCGGCGGCTGCTGTACGAGCCGATCCCCCCGCTGTCATTGCGGCGGTCGCAGGGGCAGCCGGGATGAGGGCGGACCAGCTAGCCCACGGCCTGGGCGCGGCGGATGATTTCCTGGGCGTGCTTGAGGAGGGGCCCGTCGATCATCTTCCCCTGGTACTTGAACACTCCTGACCCCGCTGACTCAGCGGCCTCCAGGAGGGCTTCAGCCGCCGCCACCTCAGCGTCGGACGGCGCGAAGGCGGCCCGGACCACGGCTGCCTGGCTCGGATGGATGCACGCTTTGGAGCTGAAGCCGGAGGCCACGGCGTCAGCCGCTTCCTCCTCCAGCCCGGAAAGGTCCGGGATGTCCGTGTAAACCGCATCCACCGCCTCCTTGCCGCAGGCGCGCGCAGCCAGCAGCACGGCGGAACGGGCGTGCATCGCCACGGCCCGGTAGCCGCCGTCGGCCTTCCTGCTGGACGTACCGCCCAGCGATGCCAGCAGGTCCTCCGCCCCCCACATCAGGCCCACCACGTTGGGGGCGGCTGCAATGGCGGGGGCGTTCAGGACCCCCAGGGCCGTTTCACACAGCGCGATCACCTGGTATCCGTCAAGGGCTTCGAGCTGCTGCGCGGTTTCCGCCTTGGCCAGCATGATTGTCCGGTAGGGGGTGTGGGCCAGGCAGTGCAGGTCCTTCTCGAACTCCTCCGTGCCTGCCGGGTTGACGCGCACGATGGTGCAGCTGGGTTCAAGCTCCGGTTCCACGCCGGTGGTCCCCAGCTGGGCGAGGATGGCACCGCGGGCGCGCTGCTTATCCGCCGGCGCCACCGCATCTTCGAGGTCCAGGATGACGGCATCAGCCCTGGCGGCCGCCTTCTGGTAGCGCTCCGGCCGGTCGGCAGGGCAGAAGAGCAGCGCGGGGCCCATCACAAAAGTCATGATTGCATTGTCTCCTGTCCGTGGTCCTGCCGCTTGGCATGGGCCTCGCGGGTCCACATCAGGCAGCTTCGGGTGGCCAGGGCCACCACCGTCCCGTCCTGGTTGCGGCCGGTGTGCTCCATGGTGACGATTCCCTGGCCCGGCCGGGAACCCGAGAGCCGCTTTCCGCTGATCACCGTCTCGGTGTAGAGGGTGTCGCCATGGAGGAGCGGATGCGGGAACGAGACATCGGCCAGGCCCAGCTGGGCGATAATGGTGCCCTGGGTCAGCTGAGAGACGGACTGCCCCACCATGGTGGCCAGGGTGAACATCGAGTTCACCAGCCGCTGGCCGAAGGGCTGCCCCGCGCTCCAGGCGGCATCCAGGTGCAGCGCCTGGGTGTTCATCGTCAGCGTGGTGAACAGGACATTGTCGGCCTCCGTCACCGTGCGGCCGGGACGGTGGGCGTAGGTGACACCCTCCTGCAGCTCCTCGAAGTACAGCCCGCGCTGCTCAATGACGAGCGGCTCGCCGCCGACGTCCTGCTTGTCTCCCCCGCTCATACCGTCAGTTCCCGGTCTTCCTCGAAGAGGTCCGCCCCGGTGGCGGCGGCCACGTCCTCCACGGAGACGTTTGGCGCCAATTCGCGCAGTATCAGCCTGGACCCGGACTCGTCCGCAACAACGTCGATGACCGCAAGGTCCGTAATGATCCGGTCCACGCAGCCCTTGCCGGTCAGCGGCAGGGTGCACCGCCTGACAATCTTGGGATTCCCGTTCCGGTCCACATGCTCCATCATCACGATCACCTTCTTGGCGCCGAACACCAGGTCCATGGCGCCGCCCATGCCCTTGACCATCTTGCCCGGGATCATCCAGTTGGCCAGGTCACCGTTCTCCGCCACCTCCATGGCACCGAGGACGGCAAGGTCCACATGGCCCCCGCGGATCATGCCGAAGGAAGCGGCCGAGTCAAAGAAGGCCGCGCCCTTGTTCACTGTGACGGTTTCCTTTCCTGCGTTGATCAGGTCGGGATCAACCGCATCCTCCGCGGGATAGGGCCCGACGCCGAGGATCCCGTTTTCGGAGTGGAGCACCACTTCCACGCCGTCGGGAATGTAGTTGGGAATGAGGGTTGGCATTCCGATGCCCAGGTTGACGTACTGGCCGTTGCTGAGCTCCTTCGCCACGCGGGCGGCGAGTTCATTGCGGGTCCAGCCTTTGGCGGCGGTCCCGTCTGCCTGGACCGCGTGCTGTTGGACTGCCGCCCGGCGGTATTCGGGGCGGACGCCTTCGGGCCGTGGAGCGTAGGGGCTGTTGGGATCCATGGCTATGCTCCTGCCTGCTGGTTGGTGCCGGCGCCAATCCCGGACGTTCCGCTGCCCGGCCGGGGAAGGGCAACGGTACGTTTTTCAATGCGTTTCTCCGCGTTGGCGGCCAGCACCACCCGCTGGACGAAGATCCCTGGAGTGTGGATGTGTTCCGGGTCCAGTTCGCCAGGCTCCACCAGCTCCTCCACCTCGGCGATGGTGATCCTGCCGGCCATGGCGCAGAGCGGATTGAAGTTCATGGCGGTGGCGTGGAAGACCAGGTTTCCATGCCGGTCGCCTTTCCAGGCGTGGACCAGCCCGAAGTCCGGGGTCAGCGACTCCTCCAGCACGTAGTCCACACCGCCAAAGGACCGCACTTCCTTCGGCGCGGACGCGATCGCAATCCCGCCCTCTGCGTCGTACTTTTGCGGCAGCCCGCCTTCGGACACCTGCGTGCCCACCCCCGCCTTCGTGTAGAACGCCGGGATGCCGGCGCCGCCGGCGCGGAGCTTCTCGGCCAGGGTGCCCTGCGGGGTGAGCACCACCTCGAGTTCACCGGCCAGGTACTGGCGGGCGAACTCCTTGTTTTCGCCCACATAGGAGCTGATGGTGCGGCGGATCCGGCCGTCACGGAGCAGGATGCCCAGCCCCCAGTCGTCCACGCCGCAGTTGTTGCTGACGGTTTCAAGTTCCGCTGTTCCTGCCCGGTGCAGCGCGTCGATGAGGGTCACCGGGATACCGCAGAGGCCAAATCCGCCCACGGCCAGGGACGCTCCGTCCGGTATGTCCGCGACGGCTTCGTCAGCGCTGGCAACAACCTTGTCAATCATCGGTGATCCTCTCAGGCCGGCTACAGTCCCAGTTCGCGGGCGATCAGCATCAGCTGGACCTCCGTGGTGCCCTCCCCCACTTCAAGGATCTTGGAGTCGCGGTAGTGCCGTGCCACGGTGAACTCGTTGATGAAGCCATAACCGCCGAATACCTGGGTGGCATCCCGCGCGTTGTCCATGGCCGCCTCGCCTGCGACCATCTTAGCGATGGCTGCCTGGGTCTTGAACGGCTTGCCGGCAAGCATGCGGAACGCCGCGTCGTAGTAGGCAAGGCGGGCGGTGTGGGCCCGCGCCTCCATCCGCGCGATCTTGAACGAAATGGCCTGGTACTTGCCGATGTTTTGCCCGAAGGCGCTGCGTTCCTTGGCGTACTTGACCGACAAGTCCACGCAGCCCTGCGCTGCGCCGGTGGCCAGTGCCGCGATGGCGATGCGGCCCTCGTCCAGGATGGACAGGAAGTTGGCATAGCCGCGCCCTTCCACCCCCAGCAGGTTGGCCTCCGGGACGCGGACATCCTTCAAGGTCAGCGGATGCGTGTCCGAGGCGTTCCAGCCCACCTTGTTGTAGGGTTTCTCAGCCTTGAAACCCGGGGTATCGGTGGGCACGAGGATGGTGGAGATGTCCTTCTGCACCGAGCCGTCGCCGCGTTCCTTCCGGCCGGTGACGGCGGTGACGGTGACCAGGCGGGTGATGTCCGTTCCGGAGTTGGTGATGAACTCCTTGTTGCCGTTGATCACCCACTCTGTTGTGCCGCCGGCAGTCTCGCGCCGGGCGTGGGTCTTGGTGCCGCCCGCGTCCGATCCTGCCTCCGGCTCAGTCAGGCCGAAACCTGCCAGCGCCTGGCCGGATGCCAGCATGGGCAGCCACTCCTGCTTCTGCGCGTCCGTACCGAAACGGTAGATGGGCATGGCGCCCAGCGACACTCCCGCTTCGAGGGTGATGGCAACAGACTGGTCCACCCGGCCCAACTGCTCCAGGGCGAGGGCAAGGGCGAAATAGTCGCCGCCCATTCCGCCGAATTCCTCGGGGAAAGGCAGTCCGAACAGCCCCATCTCTCCCATCTGCTTGACCACCTCGTAGGGGAAGCTGTGCTCCTCGTCGTGCTTTGCGGAAACGGGTGCCACCACGGTGTCCGCGAAGTCCCGGACGGTGTCGCTGAGCTCCTGGTATTCCTCGCTGAGTTCAAAACCTGCCATGTCTAGGCTCCTTCGCCGTTGAGTAAGTCTGTGTCTGTGTCTGTGTCTGTGTCTGTGTCTGTGCCTGCGGTGCGGGGGTGGACCGTGGCCAGGACCTGGTCCGCCTTAACCAGGTCTCCAGGCCGGATGCTGAGGTGCACCGTCCCGTCAAGCGGAGCCAGCAGCTGGTGCTCCATCTTCATCGCCTCCACCGAAACCAGCACCTGCCCTGCCGTGACAGCCGCACCGTCGGTGACCGGAACGGACACCACGGTTCCCGGCATGGGTGAGCGCACCGCCGGGTCGGCAGCACCCTCCTCCCGCTGTATCGCTGCAAGTACCCGCTCCAGCCGCGTCTCACGCGTCAGGACTTCCAGCCGGCAGGACCAGCCCTCGCTGCCAAGGAAAAGCGCTGAAGATCCCGGCACGACGGCGTACGCGGTGGTGCGCCCGTTGAACGTCAGCGCAACACTTCGCGGGGAAATCATTTCCAGCCGTGCCGGACGGGGCGGTCCGCCGCCCACGGCCACCAGGGCACTGTCTTCCGGGACAGCGCCGTCCCCTATCGGGCCCGCCGCGTTGCTGCCGCTGATCCGCACCGTGGCCACGCCGCCGTCGGGCGTTCCCAGGCTGACGCAGCGCGGCGCCGGCGTGCCAAGGCGCCAGCCGTTGCGGGCATGCCAGACGCCGGGCGGCAGCGGGTTGTTCTGTTCCTCCGCATGGAGGGTGAAGAGCGCCGCCGCCGCCAGCTCGGCCTCGCCAACGCGGCGGAAGGCGAGGTGCGGCAGTTTGCGTTCAATCAGGCCCGTGTCCAGGCGTCCCGCGCGGACATCGGCATCATTGATCAGCAACCTCAGGTATTCCACGTTGGTGTCCAGCCCAAGCGCCGTGTAGCCCGCGAGCGCCGCGTCCAGGGTGTCCAGGGCAGCTGAACGGTCCTCGCCCCACGCGATCACCTTGGAGATCATGGGGTCGTAGCTGGACGATACCTCCAGTCCTTCCGCCAGGGACGAATCCACCCGCACCCTGCCGGCCGCCTGCCCGGGCAGTTCATCCAAGAGGAGCACTGTCCCGGTGGAAGGCAGGAAGTTTTTCTCGGGAACCTCGGCGTAGACGCGTGCTTCCACCGCGTGCCCGCTTAGTTCGACGTCGGCCTGCCGGATGGTGAGTTCCCCGCCGGCGGCGATCCGCACCTGCCATTCGACGAGGTCGATGCCGGTGACCATTTCGGTGGCGGGATGCTCCACCTGCAGCCTGGTATTCATCTCCATAAAGTAGAACTGGTCCGGCGCGTCGTCCGAAACGAGGAATTCGACGGTCCCGGCACCGCTGTAGTTAACGCTGCGGGCGGCATTGCAGGCGGCCTCGCCGATGCGGGCGCGAAAGGCGGCGCCTTCCGGGTGCGCTTCGAGCAAGGGCGACGGCGCCTCCTCGATGACCTTCTGGTGGCGCCGCTGCAGCGAACATTCACGCTCGCCCAGGTGTATGACGTTGCCGTGGTTGTCCGCGAGCACCTGCACCTCGATGTGCCGCGGGGTGGATACCAGGCGTTCCAGGAACAGGGTATCGTCGCCGAAGGCGCTGGCAGCCACCCGCCGGGCGGTAGCCAGCGTCGCGGGGAGGTCCGCCGGGCGTTCCACCACGTGCATGCCCTTGCCGCCCCCGCCTGCGGAGGGTTTGATCAGCAGCGGAAACCCCACGCCGCCGGCCGCCTGCAGCAGCTGCTCATCCGTCATGCCGGGCTCCGCCACTCCCGGCACCACGGGGACGCCGTAACCGGCCACGTGGTTCTTGGAGCGGATCTTGTCCCCCATCACGTTCAGCGCATCAACACCGGGGCCAATGAAGGTTATGCCGGCCCGGTCCAGGGCGCGGGCAAAGTCGGCGTTCTCGCTCAGGAAGCCGTAGCCCGGATGCACCGCCTCCGCTCCGGACCTGCGGCACGCATCGATGATGGCCTCGATCTTCAGGTAGCTCTCCGTGGCCGCGGCGGGGCCGATCCGAACGGCTGTGTCGGCCTCGCGCACATGGCGCGCGCCGGCGTCGGCATCGCTGTAAACCGCAACCGCCCGGATGCCCAGGGCGCGGAGGGTGCGGATCACACGGCAGGCGATCTCGCCGCGGTTGGCCACCAGGACAGTGCTGAACATGGGCCTGCTTGCCGTGGAGGTGCCGGTAAAGGAAGGGGTGGTCATGTGCTGGCTCACATCCTGAAGAGGCCGAAGGAGGTTTCCGGCAGCGGCGTGCGGGACACGACGTCCAACGCCAGGCCCAGCACGGTGCGCGTATCGCCCGGATCAATCACGCCGTCATCCCAGAGGCGGGCGGTGGAGTAGTACGGGCTGCCCTGGTCCTCGTACTGCTGCCGGATGGGCGCTTTGAATGCCTCCTCGTCCTCGGCGGACCACGCCTGGCCAGCGGCCTCGTACTGGTCGCGCTTCACCGTGGCCAGCACGCTTGAGGCCTGGTTGCCGCCCATCACCGAGATCCGTGCTGCCGGCCACATCCACAGGAACCTCGGGGAATAGGCACGGCCGCACATGGAGTAGTTGCCGGCGCCGAAGGAACCGCCGATGACCACCGTCAGTTTGGGCACCCGGGCGGTGGCTACCGCCGTCACCATCTTGGCGCCGTTCTTGGCGATGCCGCCCTGTTCAGAATCCTTGCCCACCATGAAGCCGGAGATGTTCTGCAGGAACACCAGCGGGATGCCGCGCTGGTCGCAGAGTTCGATGAAGTGTGCGCCCTTGAGGGACGACTCGCTAAAGAGCACGCCGTTGTTGGCCACGATGCCCACCGGGTGCCCGTGCAGGCGGGCGAAACCGGTCACCAGGGTGGCGCCGTATTCCTTCTTGAACTCATGGAACCGGCTGCCGTCCACCAGCCGGGCGATCACCTCATGGACGTCGTACGGGGCATTCACGTCCGTGGGCACGGCACCGTACAGCCCCTCAGGGTCTGCTGACGGTTCGACGGCGGCCTCCACCTCCCAGGCGGGCGGCGCCGGCGGCGGGAGGGTGGACACGATGTCCCGGATGATCTGCAGCGCGTGTTCGTCGTTTTCCGCCAGGTGGTCCGTCACACCCGAGATCCTCGAGTGGACCTCTCCGCCGCCTAGCTCCTCCGGCGTGACAATCTCGCCGATCGCGGCCTTCACGAGCGGCGGCCCGCCTAGGAAGATGGTGCCCTGGTTCCGGACGATCACCGTTTCATCGCTCATGGCCGGCACATAGGCGCCGCCGGCGGTGCAGGAGCCCATCACCGAGGCGATCTGGGGAACCTTGGCCGCGGACAGCCTCGCCTGGTTATAGAAGATGCGGCCGAAGTGCTCCTTGTCCGGAAAGACCTCGTCCTGCTTTGGCAGGAACGCGCCGCCGGAATCAACCAGGTAGATGCAGGGCAGCCGGTTTTCAAGGGCGATCTCCTGGGCCCTCAGGTGTTTCTTGACGGTCAGCGGATAGTACGTTCCGCCCTTGACCGTGGCATCGTTCGAGATCACCAGCACGTGGCGGCCGTGGACCAGCCCGATGCCGGCGATGACGCCGGCGCCGGGAGCCTCGTTGTTGTACATTCCGTTGGCGGCGAGCGGCGCGATTTCGAGGAACGGACTGCCGTCATCGAGCAGCTGGTCGATGCGCTCGCGAGGCAGCAGCTTCCCCCGGGCCACGTGGCGCTGCCGGGATTTCTCCGGTCCGCCCAGCGCAGCGTCCGCCAGCCTTTTCCGCAGGTCCTCCGCCAGTTCCAGCTGCGCTTCGCGGTTTGCCGCGAAGGTCCCGCTGGAGGGATCAAGCCGGGTGGCAATGGTCTCCATTGACGCATCCTGTTCATCTTGGGGCCGGTCGGCGAAAACCAACTCGGTTAGTATTGAGTAACTGAAATTCAGGTTAGTCTCGATTAACTGTGATGTCCAACACAGGGACTGCCTTGCTAGACTCTCCGGGTCCGAGGAGGAATTGTGCCAAGCACAGATGCGGCGCCGGCCGGCGAGCGCAGCAGTACAACACAGCGCAGCGGCAGTACAACGCAGCGGAGCAGGGCGAAGGAGAACCGCCGCCAGGCGCTGCTGTCCGCTGCCGCGTCACTCTTTGCCCTGCACGGCTTCAACCGCGTGTCCCTGGAGGACCTCGGTGCTGCGGCGGGCGTCAGTGGCCCGGCCGTTTACCGCCATTTTCCGGGCAAGCAGGCGGTGCTGGCCGACCTGCTGGTTACTGTCAGCCAGGAGCTGCTGGACGGCGGGCGCCGGGTGGTGGCGGACAATGCCGATCCCTTGGCAGCCCTGCGGGGACTGGTGGAGTTCCAGGTGGATTTTGCCCTGGGCAAGCCGGACGTCATCCGTGTCCAGGACAGGGACTTCAGCAGCCTGTCCGAACAGGACCAGGAGGCCGTGCGGATCCTCCAGCGCAGTTATGTGGAGGTCTGGGTGGACGTCCTCGCGAGGCTCCATCCCGCGACGGACGGTTCGGAGCTCCGGATGCGGGCCCACGCCACGTTCGGCCTGATCAACTCCACACCGCACTCGGTCCGCAGCCACGGCCGGAAGGTGGCCGCCGGAACCGCCCGCCCGCTGCTTGAGAGCATGGCGCTGGCAGCGCTGTTGGTTGACGCCAAGTCCCACGAACGGCCCCGGACCGCATAAGCGGTGCCGGGCAGCAACGCTCAAGCGGGCCAGGGCCGTCCATGGCCTAGACCATCGTGAGGACCATGCCGGGGTCGGCCAGGATGGCACCCACATCGGCAAGGAAACGCGAACCCTGTTCGCCATCCACCAGCCGGTGGTCAAAGGACAGGCTCATGGTCATCACCTGGCGCAGGGCAACCTCCCCGCGATGCTCCCAAGGCACCGTCCGCACGGCTCCCAGCGCCAGGATCGCCGCTTCCCCCGGGTTCAGGATGGGGGTGCCGGCGTCGATACCGAAGACGCCGATATTGGTGATGGAGATGGTGCCTCCGGACAGGTCCGACGGCGGGGTCTTGCCGGCCCGGGCGGTTTCCGCGAGCGCCGTCAGTGCTTCTGCCAGCCGGGCCAGGGACAATGAGTCCGCGTCCTTGATGTTAGGCACCATGAGGCCCCTCGGCGTGGCGGCCGCTATGCCGAGGTTGACGTAGTTGAAAGTGACGATCTCCTGGGTTTCCTCGTCCCAGTGCGAGTTGAGCGACGGATTGCGCCGGAGGGCTATAAGCACCGCCTTTGCCGCCAGGGTCAGCGGGGTCAGCTTGTATCCCGCGAATGCCCTGCTGTCCCGAAGCCGGGCAAGCAGTTCCATGGCGGGAGTGACGTCGATGGTCAGGAATTCCGTGACGTGCGGTGCAGTGAAAGCACTCTGCACCATGGCGGCGGCCGTGAGCTTCCGGACGCCCTTGATGGGGGTGCGGGACTCCCGTCCATCCGGATGCGCCTGCCACGCCGCTGAAGTGGCTGCTTCGTGGCCCGCGCCAGCGCCTGCACTAATGCCGCGGGATTTGCCATCCACAAAGTGCTGCACGTCCTCGCGGGTAATCAGCCCCTGCGGACCGGTCCCGGCCACCTCCGCCAGGTCCACCCCGAGGTCTTTCGCCAGCTTCCGGACCGGCGGCGTGGACCGGGGGCGGTCGGCCGTGGTCTCGGCAGGACTGGTTTGGGCAGGTTCGGTTTGGGCAGGTTTGGTGTCGACAGGACTGGTGTCGACAGGCCTGGCGACACTCTCAGGCACCGGGATGTTTCGCGGCCGCCGCGCGGGCCGGCCGGTGCTTTCCGGGACGGCGCCGTAGCCCACCAGGTTTGGCTCCCTTTTGGGCGCCCCCGACGCTGCCCCGGATGCCGCCTCCCCCGTTCCCCCCGAAGGTGCCTGCCCGGCGTCGTCCGCTACCTCGAAGGAGACGATAGGCTTGCCCACCTCCACCACCGAGCCCGGCTGCTCGTGCAGTTCCTTGATGACCCCGGCAAACGGGGACGGGAGCTCCACCACTGCCTTCGCCGTTTCAACTTCCGCAATCACCTGGTTCAGGCTGACGGTATCGCCCACTCCCACCTTCCAGCTGAGGATCTCCGATTCAGTAAGTCCCTCGCCCAGGTCCGGCAACCGGAATTCCTTGATCATGGTGGCGCTCATCCTTCCAGCCCGCTGAGGGAGTTAGGCCGGCCAAGGGCACGGTCCACGCCGTCGAGGATTCGGTCCAGGCCTGGCAGATGGTGCATTTCAAGCTTGGAGTAGGGGTAGGGAATGTCGAACCCGGTGACGCGGACCGGCGGGGCTTCCAGGTAGTAGAAGCACCGCTCGGTAATGCTCGCCGCCACTTCTGCACCCAGGCCGCCCGACTGCCCGGCCTCGTGGGTAATGACCATTCGTCCGGTTCGGCGCACGGAGGCAACAACCGTGCCATAGTCCACCGGCGCCAGCGAGCGAAGGTCGATGACCTCGATGGAAATCCCTTCGTCGGCGGCCGCGGAAGCTGCATCGAGGGCCGTCTTGACCAGTGGGCCGTAAGCCACCAGCGTGACGTCGGTGCCCTTGGCCAGGACGCGCGCCTGGCCCATGGGCGCCGCGGTGGCAGGGTCCAGTGCCTCGTCAACCTCGCCTTTGTCGTGGTAACGGCGCTTGGGTTCAAAGTAGAGCACGGGGTCGTCGCAGGAGATGGCCTGCTGGATCACCGTGTAGGCGTCCTGCGGATCCGCAACGGTCACCACGCGAAGGCCGGACGTGTGGGTGAAGTAGGCCTCCGGAGATTCGGAGTGGTGCTCGGGTGAGCCGATGCCGCCGCCGAACGGAATCCTGATGGTGATGGGCATCTTCACCGCTCCGCGGGTGCGGTAGTGGATCTTGGCCACCTGGCTGACAATCTGGTCGAATGCGGGGTACACGAAACCGTCGAACTGGATTTCCACCACCGGGCGGAAGCCCCGGTAGGCGAGGCCGACGGCGGTGCCCACAATGGCCGATTCAGCCAGTGGCGTATCAACCACGCGGTGCTTCCCGAAGTCCTTCTGCAGCCCGTCGGTCACACGGAACACGCCGCCGAGGGTGCCGATGTCCTCGCCCAGGAGCACCACTTTGGGATCGTTCTCAAGGGACTTCCGGAGGCCGGCATTGATGGCACGGGCAAAGGTCATCTGGGTCATCAGCGTGCACCTTCTTCTGGGACGGCCCCAGCGGGATCACCGAAGGAGGCGAGGTAACGGGCGTAGTGGTCCTGCTGACGGTCCAGCCAGGAGTTGGGTGTGCTGTAGACGTGCCTGAAGACGTCCAGCGGTTCGGGGTCCGGCATGGTGATGCACCCCGTGCGCATCTCGCGCGCCACGGCGTCGGCCTTGTCCTTCACCTGCTGCTGCAGTTCTTCGGTCAGCAGGCCCTTCCGGTCCAACAGTGCGGCAATCCGGCTGATCGGGTCCTTGGCAGCCCAGTCCTCGAGTTCGTTGGGGTCGCGGTAGCGGGTGGGGTCATCCGCCGTGGTGTGCGGGCCCATCCGGTAGCTGACCGCCTCGATGAAGGTCGGGCCGCCGCCGCGCCGTGCCCGGTCCAGGGCCACCCGCGTTGCCGCCATGACCGCCAGGACGTCGTTGCCGTCCACGCGCAGGCTGGGGATGCCGAACCCGGCAGCCCTGTCCGCGAGCTGGATGTGGGACTGGAGCCGCACAGGCTCGGAGATTGCCCAGTGGTTGTTGGTGCAGAAAAACACCACGGGGACCTGGAAGCTTGCGGCAAACACCATTGCCTCGTTGACGTCACCTTCGCTGGTGGCGCCATCGCCGAAATAGGTCACGGCCACCGAATCTGCGCCATCGTCCTGGATGCCCATGGCGTAGCCGGTGGCATGCAGGGTCTGGGCCCCGATGATGATCTGCGGGGTGGCCATGTTGACCGTATAGGGATCCCAGCCCGAGGACGCGTTGCCGCGCCACACCCGGACGAGGTCCGTCAGGTCCACTCCGCGGCAGTACGCCACCCCGTTCTCCCGATAGCTGGAGAAGACGAAGTCGTCGCTGCGGAGCGCGCGGCCGGAGCCAACCTGCGCCGCTTCCTGTCCCAGCAGCGGCGGCCACAACCCAAGTTCGCCCTGCCGCTGCAGGGCCGTTGCCTCGACGTCGATGCGCCGGATGACGCTCATGTCCTCAAAAAGGGAACACAATTGCTCGTCGGTGATGTCCCGGACCCAGTAGTCGAATTCCGGATGGCTGACCCGTTCTCCGGAAGGGGTGACCAACTGGACCAGGTCCCGTCCTTGTCCATGGGGTAACCGGGCACTGATGGAGGCGGTGGATCCGCCCTGGCCCGTTTCGTCTGTAGACACGATAGCCCGCAATCTTCTCACGTGGTTGACCCGCGGTTTGGGGACTTGTGGTCCCGCCGGCCGCCGGCCGCCCGGGCGCCTTTGCCCCGGATATTGTGACCCTACTCACAATGCTCAGGAGGTACAACCACCGGCGCGATCATTGAGCAAAATGCTCTGCGCGGCGGCCCGCGACCGTGCTAACGTTGCGCATTATGCAAGCCCTGGATGGCACCGACACCCGCCTGCTTTCGGCCTTGGCCCAAGACCCCCGGAAGACGGTGGTGGCGCTGGCCCAGAAGCTTGGCCTGTCCCGGAACACCGTGCAGGCGCGCATGGCGCAGTTGGAGAAAAGGCACGTCTTCCTGTCCTTCGAGCGGAGGATCAACCCCGCTGCCCTGGGCTACCCGCTGATGGCTTTCATTTCCGTCCACGTCCAGCAGCAACGGCTCGCCCAGCTGGCAAAGGAACTTGCAGCCATCCCCGAGATCCTTGAGGGCTACGGCCTGACAGGTTCGGCGGACCTGCTGCTGCGGGTGGTGGCACTGGACGCCGAGGACCTGTTCCGGATCAACGGGAAAATCCTGGCGTGCGCAGGCGTGGACAGGACTGACACGGCCCTGGCCATGGGGGAACTCATTCCGTTCCGGGTGCAGCCCCTGCTTGACCGTGGTTCCGAACGCCGCTAGCGGGCGTCCCGCATCGACGTAAAGTACGACGGCGGAAGGCGGACCGGAGTACGAGGCCGGCAGCCCGCGCTATAGGCTGGTGCCAGTTAATTGGCGGGGCCGGCACAGGATCCCCGCCACCGAGCGGTGCGCAGCACCACTTTTCCCGAAAGGCTCCATTTTGAGCACTCCTCAGGAACCGTACCAGCCGGGCCACACCGGTCTTGGGTCCCGGCAGCTGCCCCAGCAGCCGCACTTCGGGCAGGACCCGGACTCCGCGCCCTTCGGGCTCCCGGGGCAGCCGCCGCCAAGGACGCCAAGGAACCGGCGGAAACTGTGGATCATTGCGGCCGGCGCCGGCGGCGTCCTGCTGCTGGTGATCCTCGGGATCATCATCCTGGTCAACATAGCGGGCAGCGCCACCAACCAGGCGCGGGGCCTGGCGGACGGTTTCACGAAGCTGGTGATCGCCGGGGACAGTTCCAAAGCATACGACGAGTACCTCGACCCGGCGCTGCAGGAGCAGCTGTCCAAGGAGGCCTTCATTTCCGGCGTCAAAAGCCTGGAGATGGACCGATCCTGCAAACCGGCCTACACCGACCTTAAGGTTGCCACCGAGAACGGAACCAAGTCGGCAGATATTGTCGGACTCATTAGCTGCGAGGGCAAAGAGGTGGACCTCGCCTACCGCTTTGAAGGAGCCGACGAGCTCAAGATGACCAACATCAAACTGAGGCCCGCGGGCTAGCAGCTCCGGCAGGAACGGAAGAGCCTCCGTACCAGGAATGGAATGTTCCCGGTACGGAGGCTCTTCGGTGTTCTTGCCCTCGGCCGGCGGTTGATGACGGCCAGGGGCTGGCGCAGGTCAGTGGCTGGTGGCCTTTTCGGCACCCACCCCCGTGAGGGACCGGACTTCCATTTCGGCCTGCTTGGCGGTGTCCTCGCGCTTTTTGTCGAGGACGGTTCCCAGCCAGCCCAGCAGGAACGCGAGCGGAATGGACACGATGCCGGGGTTGCTCAGCGGGAAGAGCGCGAAGTTCGCGTCCTTGATCATCGATGTTGCTGCGCCGGAGACCACCGGCGAGAAGATGATCAGGACGATCGCGGAGCCCAGGCCGCCGTACATGCTCCAGACCGCGCCCTGGGTGGTGAACCTGCGCCAGAACAGGGAGTAGATGATCGTGGGCAGGTTGGCGGAGGCTGCGACGGCGAATGCGAGCGCCACGAGGAACGCCACGTTCTGTCCGTTGGCGAGGATGCCGCCCAGGATTGCGAGGACGCCGATGACCACGACGGTGCGCCGGGCCACCTTAACTTCCGTGTCGGCGTCGGCCTTCCCCTTGGAGATGACGCTGGCGTAGATGTCATGGGCAAAGGAAGCCGCAGCCGTGATGGTCAGGCCGGCCACGACGGCGAGGATGGTGGCGAACGCGACGGCTGAGATGAAGCCCAGCAGCAGCGGTCCGCCAAGGTAGAAGGCCAGGAGCGGGGCAGCCGAGTTCACGCCGCCCGGGGCGCTCTTGATGGTGTCGGCACCCACCAGGGCAGCGGCACCGTAGCCCAGCACCAGGGTGAAGAGGTAGAAGAGGCCGATCAGCCAGATGGACCAGACCACGGACTTGCGGGCTTCCTTGGCCGTGGGGACCGTGTAGAAGCGCATGAGCACGTGCGGCAGGGCGGCCGTGCCGAGGACCAGGGCCAGGCCGAGTGACATGAAGTCGAGCTTCGAGGTTTCGGTCTTGCCGTACTGCAGGCCCGGGTTGAGGACGGCCGGGTTGTTGGCCGTCTCCACTGCGGCGCCCAGGAGGCTGGAGAGGTTGAAGCCGTAGATGGCCAGGACCCAGAGTGTCATGACGGCGGCGCCTGCAATGAGCAGGATTGCCTTGATGATCTGCACCCAGGTGGTGCCCTTCATGCCGCCGATGAGGACATACATGATCATGAGGGCGCCGACGACGATGATCACCAGTGCCTGTCCGCCCCAGTCGCTGATGCCGAGCAGGAGCGAAATCAGGCTTCCGGCGCCTGCCATCTGGGCGAGGAGGTAGAAGAAACAGACGGCGAGGGTGGAGATGGCGGCAGCGATGCGCACGGGCCGCTGCTTGAGCCGGAAGGACAACACATCGGCCATGGTGAATTTGCCGGTGTTGCGCAGGAGTTCGGCCACGAGCAGCAGCGCCACGAGCCAGGCCACCAGGAAGCCGATGGAGTACATGAAGCCGTCATAGCCGTTGATGGCGATGGCGCCGGTGATGCCCAGGAACGAGGCCGCGGAGAGGTAGTCGCCCGCGATGGCGGTGCCGTTCTGCGAGCCGGTGAAGGAGCGGCCGGCAGCGTAGTAATCCGCGGCGGTCTTGTTGTTCCGGCTGGCACGGAAGACGATCACCATGGTCACGGCCACGAACAGGCCGAAGATCCCCATGTTCAGCAGCGTGGTGTCCTTGAGGGCGGCCACGTCCACCGCGGTGGCGATGCCGATCATTTGTTTGCTCCGCTCACTCGGTTGCCGTGCTTATCAAATTCGTGCCCTTCGATTTCGTTGCGGATTTCGGCCGCGATGGGGTCCAGCCGCCGGTTGGAGTAGCTGACGTACCAGCCGGTGATCGCGAACGTTGACACGAACTGGAGCAGGCCGAGGATCAGGCCCACGTTGATGTTGCCCCAGACCTTCGTGGACATGAAGCCCACGGCGTAGTCGGCGAGCAGGACGTACGCGAAGTACCACAGCAGGAATGCGACTGCCATGGGAAAGACAAAGCTGCGGTGACGCTTGCGCAGTTCCTTGAACTGCTCCGTCGACTGGACCTGCTCGAAGTCCACGGACGCCGCTGCGTCCGGAGTGTGGGCATCGTTACCCATCGTTCCTCCTCGTTGAGACTTGCCTGGACACACCCAACGGCAGGCCCCGAAGACGGGGTACCGCAAATGTGACTACAATCACTCTGCTGCGTGCGGGGTGCCACATTCCAGACTTAGCCGCCGGCGGTCGCTCAACGGTTGGGATGCTGCGACAAACGGCACCCGCGGCTACGCTGGGCACCATGCCGGACTCCCCCCTCCTGACTGCCGCAGCCGTGGCCGTCATCGCCATGGCCATCGCCGTCGTCGTCGGCGTGGGACTCAAGGTGCTCCGGTCCTTCCGGGACCTGGGCACCGACGCCGAGCGCGCCACCTACCACACGCTGCACGCCGCCTCCCAGGCGGGCCAGCACCTCCGCCGCGGACTCAACCCCGCGGGCGCGGCCAAGGCCAGCCGCCAGCTGCGTGCCCTGCTGGGCTGCGATGCGTTGGCGATCATGGACACCTCCGGCGTGCTGGCGTGGGACGGCGCCGGTGAAGACCTGAAACCGCGGATGATGGACCTTGCCGCCAGCGTCCTGGCGAGCGGCCGGACGGCTGTGCTCCCGGCCGGGGACGCAGGCCCCGCCACGGACACTACGGGGGGCCCGTTCGCAGCCGTGATCGCGCCGGTGCGGGCCGGCTCCCGGGTGGTGGGCGCCGTCGCAGCCTTCGCCCCGTCCGCCGGCGCGGGACTTGTCCGGGCCACCAGCGAAGTGGCGGACTGGGTGGCCGTACAGGTGGAGCTCGCGGAACTGGACGCCTCACGCACCCAGCTGATGGAGGCCGAAGTGCGGGCGCTGCGGGCCCAGATCAGCCCCCACTTCATCTACAACTCACTGAACGCCATCGCGTCCTTCATCAATACGGATCCCGCCCGTGCCCGGGAGCTCGTGGTGGAGTTCGCCGACTTCACCCGCTATTCCTTCCGGCGGCACGGGGACTTCACCACGCTCGCCGAGGAGCTCCGCTGCATCGACCGGTACCTGCTCCTGGAACGGGCGCGGTTCGGCGAGCGCGTCCAGGTGAGCCTTCGCGTGGCACCGGAGGTACTCAGCACCGTCATCCCGTTCCTGAGCCTGCAGCCGCTGGTGGAGAACGCGGTCCGGCACGGGCTCGAGGCCAAGGAGGGGGCCGGGCACATCAGCATCACGGCCAACGACGCCGGCGCCTTCGCCGAGGTGACCATCGAGGACGACGGCGTGGGCATGGACCCCGGCCAGCTCCAGTCCATGCTGGCCGGCCACACCGACGGCGAGCATGTGGGCCTGCGGAACGTCGATGCCCGCCTCCGCCAGGTCTACGGCAACGACCACGGGCTGGTGATCGAGACCGCCCCCGGAGAGGGAACGCTGATCACCATGCGGGTCCCGAAGTCGCAGCCGGGCCACGATGCGTGACCGGCCCCGGCCTGCGCCGACCGCCTCCGGCGCCAACTGCAGGCTCCGGAAAGCTACCCTAGGAGCATGATTAACGTCCTCGTCGTTGATGATGAGCTGCCCGCCGTTGAGGAACTGGCGTTCCTGCTGGGAAGGGACGAACGCGTGGGAACGATCCTCCGGGCAACCTCCGGCAGCGAAGCCCTCCATGCCCTCTCCTCCGTCACTGTCGACGCCGTCTTCCTGGACATCCACATGCCCGCGATGTCCGGCCTGGACATTGCCCGGGCCATCGCAGGGAGCAGCCGGCCGCCCGCCGTCGTGTTCGTGACGGCGGACGAGGACCACGCGCTGGACGCTTTCGAACTCGCCGCGGTGGATTACCTGCTCAAGCCGGTGCGGGCCGAGCGCCTGGCCCGCTGCGTGGGGCGCATCAGCGAACTGCGCGACGGCGGCGCCGCGCCGGAGATGATTACGGTGGACCAGGGCGGGACCACCAAAATGATCAGGCGCGACGACGTCACCTACGTCCAGGCGCAGGGCGACTATGCGCGCCTCCACACCGCCGAGGCCAGCTACCTGATCAGGGTTCCGCTGGCTGACCTCGAGCAGCAGTGGGCGGACGCCGGATTCATCCGGACGCACCGCTCCTACCTGGTGGCCCTGAAGCACGTGACCTCGATGAAGCTCGCGGCCGACGGTCCCAGCGTCACGGTGGCGGGCGCGGGCCTGCCCATCAGCAGGCGCCACCTTCCCACGGTACGGGAGAAGCTCGAGGCCACCCGGATCAGGCCCAATACATGACCAGGGTGCGGGTAACGGCACCGCGGACTGCGCTGCGGCCGGCAAAGGAGACGCGGGAAGCCGCCCAGGACTCCGAAGTCGGACAGGTTTTTGTCAGGTCCCTGATCCGGTCCCAGCTGCGGCTGGGCCTGGTGGTCGCCGGAGGCTTCCTGGTGATCCTTGGTGCCTTTCCCCTGCTGCTCACCACCGTCCCCGGGCTGGCCGAAACCCCTGTGGCCGGCATTCCGTTCGCCTGGCTCCTGCTGGGGGCCGGCATCTACCCGGTGATCGGGCTCAGCGCCTGGCTGTACATCCGGACGGCGGCGCGCAACGAGGCACGGTACCGGGACCTGGCCGAGGACCAGTGAGGGAACCGTGAACCCCGGCATCGCACTGGCTGCCCTGGTGGGTGTCTCCCTGGCCACCGCCGTGATCGGCTTCTACGGCCTGCGCATATCGCGGACCACGGGTGATTTCTACGTCGCTTCCCGCACGGTCCGGCCATGGTGGAACGCGTCCGCGATCGGCGGCGAATACCTGTCCGCTGCCAGCTTCCTGGGTGTCGCCGGGCTCATCCTGCTGTCCGGAACGGATGCGCTGTGGTTTCCGGTCGGGTACACGGCAGGGTACCTGATGCTGCTGCTCTTCGTGGCAGCGCCGCTGCGGCGGTCCGGCGCCTACACCATCCCCGACTTCACCGAGGCCAGGCTTGACTCCCGGCCGGTGCGGCAAGTCACCAGCCTGGTGGTGGTGCTGGTGGGCTGGCTGTACATCGTGCCCCAGCTCCACGGCGCTGCCCTCACCATCCGCATCACCACCGGGCTGCCGTCCTGGGTGGGGTCCGTCGCGGTGGTGATCGTGGTATGCCTCACCGTGGTGGCAGGCGGCATGCGCTCCATTACGTTCGTCCAGGCGTTCCAGTACTGGCTGAAGCTCACCGCACTGGCCGTTCCCATCCTGTTCATCATCTTCGTTCTCGCCGGCAGCGGGGCCCCTGCCCTCGCTGCGCCTGCGGTTAATCCCACGGGGGCGCCCCCTGCGGGACTCTACGAGAACGTATCGTTGCTGGTTGCCCTGCTTTTTGGAACCCTGGGCCTGCCGCACGTGCTGGTGCGCTTCTACACCAACCCCGACGGCCAGTCCGCCCGCCGCACCACGCTGATCGTCCTGGGCCTGCTGTCCGTGTTCTACCTGTTTCCCACCGCCTACGGGCTCGTGGGGCGGATGTTCGCTCCGGGGCTGGCGCGCGCCGGCCAGGCGGACGCCATGGTGCTGCTGCTGCCCGGGCAACTCGTGGGCGGTACGGCGGGCGACCTGCTGTCCGCGCTGGTGGTGGCGGGGGCCTTCGCGGCCTTCCTTTCCACCACCTCGGGGCTGGTGGTTTCCCTGGCCGGCGTCATCAGCCAGGACGTCCTGGGCGCAGGCGTGGGCAGCTTCCGGCTGGCAGCCGTCATTTCCGCCGTTGTCCCCTTGGGCTTTGCGTTCATGACCGACTCCTTCGCCCTGGCAGGGAGCGTCGGGCTGGTCTTCGCCTTTACCGCCTCCACGGTGTGCCCGGTGCTGCTGCTGGGGATCTGGTGGCGGGGGCTTACCGACGCCGGCGCCATCGCCGGCATGCTGACCGGCGGAGTCCTGTGCGGTGGGGCAATGATCGTCGGGGCCGTCGCCGGGGCAGCCAACACCCCCGGTTGGCTTGCCCAGCCGGCGGCATGGACGGTACCCACGGCCTTTGCGGTAATGGTCATCGTGTCCCGCGCAACGGCGCAGCGGATCCCGGGAACCATGGCCAGGGTGATGACCCGGCTCCACACCCCGGAGCGCCCGCTCGCCACCGAGCGCTGAGCTCCCCTGCCGTCCGGAAGCCGGGCGGCTCAGTCGATGGCAGCCATCAGCTCAACCACGCGGTCCAGGAACGCATCCACCTGCGATTCCTCGTACCCGTCCCTGCCCACGGCCGGGCGGAACACTGCCCGGCGCACACTGTCCACGCTGAGGGGCTTGTCATGCTCAAGGTAGGCAATCAGCTCGCGGCACAGCCGGTCGACGTCGGCCGTGTTGTAGCTGCGCGCCTTCTTCTTGGCGGGGCGGCGGAAGCGGTCGCCGTCCGGGCGGTGCAGCCGCCCGCGGAGGATGCCCGAAAGGTTGCCGATCTCGCGCAGCCAGGCCTCCTCCCCGCGGGCTGCGATCAGCTCGTCCCGCTCCCGGCGGGCGAAGGCGTC
This sequence comes from Arthrobacter sp. AB6, assembly GCF_031844545.1. Taxonomy (NCBI): domain Bacteria; kingdom Bacillati; phylum Actinomycetota; class Actinomycetes; order Micrococcales; family Micrococcaceae; genus Arthrobacter; species Arthrobacter sp. AB6. The sequence goes on along the minus strand of NZ_JAUZVL010000004.1, from coordinate 133,615 downwards.
CTCGAGCCGGTCCAGCGCGGCATCCACCACCGCGGCAGAATACCCGCCTTTGACGGGATCGAAGGAGACAGCCCGGACGTCTGAACTGTTGACGGGCCGGGCCGCTGATTCCGGGGTCTCCAATGACACCCGGGCACGCTGCAGGAACTGGTCCACCTGTTTGGCGTTGTAGCCGTACTCACCGCGCTTCACGCGCTCAAAGGACGCAGGGATCTGCCGATGAATGTCCAATGCCACTTTTGCTTCCTTCAGTGCTCTTCAGCCGTAGTACTTCTGCACCAGCTTATTTGTGCCGGGGGTGATCTGGCGTTCCGGCGGGGTTTGTGTCAGGCACCGGCCACCAGCCCGTAGAGGACGAACGCTGCCGGCGAAGCAAAGACTATCGAGTCCAGCCTGTCCATGACTCCCCCGTGTCCGGGCAGGATGCTGCTCATGTCCTTGATGCCCAGTTCGCGCTTGACCATGGATTCAGCGAGGTCACCGGCGGTGGAAGCGGCGACCAGGCCAACCGCCAGGACGATGCCCACCCACCAGGGTTTGTCGAGTACAAACAGGCAGGCAAGGATACCGATGAGCATGGCCCCGCCGATGGATCCGGCGAATCCTTCCCAGGACTTCTTGGGGCTGATTTTTGGCGCCATGGGGTGCTTGCCCAGCGATGCCCCCACCAGGTAGCCGAAGGTGTCGTTGGAAACCACCAGCAGGAGCATCACCGCTACCTGCCAGGCGCCCTGGGGGATGGTTCCGCCCGGCCACAGTCCCAGCGGGGTTGCACCGCCCGCGGCGTGCAGCGGCAGTACGGCGAAGCTGATGAAGAACGGCACCCAGCCCAGGGTGAAGACGCCCGCGAAGATGCTGTTGGCCGAGCCGGCGGCACTTTCGATGGACCGCCAGAGCAGCACGGCCACCGAGCTCAGCAGCATGGCAAACAGGAGGCTTTCGATGCCCCCAAGGTAGGCGGCGAAGGGCATGGCCACCGTGCCGGTCATCACCGGCACGATGGGCATCCTGGTCCCGTTGGCTTCCAGGGCGCGGTAGATTTCCCAGACGCCGAAGATGGCGAAGGTGGTGGTTACCGCAACGAAGCCGAGCGGGAGCAGCAGCAGGCCGCCCAGAACGGCAAACAACATGGCCAGACCCACCACGACGGCGGCCGGAAGGTTACGTCCGGCCTTTGGTGTCGGGTTGCTCCTGGGCTGCTTCCCCCGTGTGCGCGCCCTTGCTGCCGGGGCCTGATCTGCCTGCCCCATCAGACTTCGAGCAGCTCTGCTTCCTTGCGCTTGAGCAGCTCATCGATGCCGTCCACGTGGGCTTTGGTAAGGCTGTCCAGCTCCTTCTCGGCGCGGGTGCCCTCGTCCTCCCCGGCCTCGCCGTCCTTGACCAGCCTGTCAAGGGTTTCCTTGGCCTTGCGGCGGATGTTGCGGATGGACACCTTGGCGTCCTCGCCCTTGGTCTTGACGATCTTGACGTATTCCTTGCGGCGTTCCTTGGTCAGCTCCGGGATGGTGATCCGGATGACGTTGCCGTCGTTGGACGGGTTGGCGCCCACCTCGGAATCGCTGAGGGCACGCTCAATGTCGCGCAGGGCCGTCTTGTCGAAGGGGGTGATGAGGATGGTGCGGGCGTCCGGGATAGCGAACGAGGCAAGCTGCTGCAGTGGAGTGGGCGAGCCGTAGTACTCCACCAGGACCTTGTTGTACAGGCCCGGGTTGGCGCGGCCGGTGCGGACGGAAGCGAAGTCTTCCTTGGCTACCTCTACTGCCTTGTCCATCTTTTCTTCGGCTTCGAGCAAGGTTTCTTCGATCACGGTCTCTCCTGAAGGTCCTGGTGCAGTCCGGGTGGCCGGGTCCCTGCACACAACGTGGTTCTCTGTTGCTGGTCCGTCCGTGTCCTTAACGGCACCGACGGAACTGTCCTGAAAACATCCTAGCCGCAGCTAGGCGGTCACCAGCGTGCCCAGCTTTTCGCCGAGGATGGCGCGGGTGACGTTGCCTTCGCCTTCCATGCCGAAGACCACCATGGAAAGGTTGTTGTCCTTGCACATGGTCATGGCCGTCTGGTCCATGACCCGGATGTCCCGGCGGAGCGCGTCGTCGTAGCTGAGGGTTTCCAGCCGCTCGGCTGTGGGGTCCTTCTTGGGGTCGGCGGTGTAGACGGCGTCCACACCGCTCTTGGCCATCAGGACGACGTCGGCGTGGACCTCGAGGGCCCGCTGCGCCGCAACGGTGTCGGTGGAAAAGTACGGCAGCCCGGCGCCGGCGCCGAAAATGACCACGCGGTCCTTTTCCATGTGGCGGATGGCGCGGCGGGGAATGTACGCCTCGGCGACCTGGCCCATGGTGATGGCACTCTGGACTCGGGTTTCGACGCCGGCCTGTTCCAGGAAGTCCTGGAGGGCAAGGCAGTTCATCACGGTGCCGAGCATGCCCATGTAGTCGGCGCGGGAGCGGTCCATTCCGCTCTGGGAAAGTTCGGCGCCGCGGAAGAAGTTGCCGCCGCCCACGACGATGGCCACCTCCACCTGGGGTACGGCTGCGGCGATCTGCTTGGCGACGTCGCGGACGGTTTCCGGGTCAACGCCCAGCTTCCCGCCGCCGAAGACCTCGCCGGAGAGCTTCAGGAGGACCCGGCGTCGACTTTTCTCTGGCTGGACTACAGTGTTGACGGCTTCCATGATGCCTTCCCGTTGGTGAACTCTAAAAAGGTTATCCTGCTGCGCGGCCAAAAGGTCCCATACGGGCCTGTCCCGTACGGGGCCTCCCCGCGCATGCAAAAGGGGCGGCCACCGAAGTGGCCACCCCTTTGCAGTTTCGGCTAGGAGCCGACGCGGAAACGCGTGAACGCGGTTCCCTTGACACCGGCCTCAGCGAGGACCTGTGCCACGGACTTCTTGGCGTCCTTGGCGAATGCCTGGTCAACCAGGACCTCACCCTTGTAGAAGCCGGTAACGCGGCCTTCCACAATCTTGGTGAGGGCGGCTTCGGGCTTGCCCTCGGCCTTGGCGGTTTCTTCGGCAATGCGGCGCTCGGACTCAACCAGGTCGGACGGAACGTCCTCGCGGGTCAGGTAGTTCGGGGCCATGGCCGCGATGTGGACTGCGACATCGTGGGCTGCGGTGGCAGCAGCTTCGCCTTCACCGTCAACAGCGAACAGCACGCCAACCTGGGCCGGCAGGTCCTTGGAGGTCTTGTGCAGGTAAGCGTCAACCGTTGCACCCTCGATGCGGGAGATGCGGCGGACAACAACCTTTTCGCCCAGGACTGCGCCTTCTTCGACGACGACCTCGGAGAGGGGCTTGCCGTCAACATCGGTGGCGAGAAGGGTCTCGAGGTCGGCAGCGCCGGACTCGACGGCAACGGCCAGGACCTTGTCGGCCAGCTGGATGAACTTGTCAGCCTTGGCAACGAAGTCGGTCTCGCAGTTGACCTCGATCATGACGCCGACGCCGTTGCTGACCTTTGCGGCCACCAGGCCTTCAGCGGTGGAGCGGCCTTCGCGCTTGGTGGCGCCCTTGAGGCCCTTGATGCGGATGATCTCGATGGCCTTCTCGGCGTCGCCGTTGGCCTCGTCAAGAGCCTTCTTGACGTCCATCATGCCGGCGCCGGTGCGCTCGCGCAGGGCCTTGATGTCCGCGGCAGTGTAGTTCGCCATGTGAACCCCTCTGTCTAGAAATTTGTTGTGGTGTACGGACCGACAGGACGGCAGCCCGTGGCGGGCCGCCATCCTGTCAGCAGCTCCGGCTACCGCAGGACGGCGCCGGAAAATCCGGATTTACTTGTGTTACTTGGCTTCTTCGGAAGGAGCAGCAGCTTCCTCCGCCGGAGCGGCAGCTTCAGCGGCGGCGGGTGCCGCAGCTTCTTCTGCCGGAGCTGCAGCTTCAGCCTTGCTGCCTTCGAGGAGTTCGCGCTCCCACTCGGCCAGCGGCTCTTCCGGAGCTTCAGTAGCGCCCGTGCCACGGCTGTTGCGGGCGATGAGGCCTTCGGCAACGGCGTCTGCAACAACGCGGGTGAGGAGGTTGACGGAGCGGATGGCGTCGTCGTTGCCCGGGATCGGGAAGTCGACCTCGTCCGGATCGCAGTTGGTGTCCAGGATGGCAACAACGGGGATGTTCAACTTCTTGGCCTCGTCAACGGCGAGGTGTTCCTTCTTGGTGTCCACGATCCAGAGCACGGACGGTGCCTTGGTCAGGTTGCGGATACCGCCGAGGTTGGACTCCAGCTTGGTGAGTTCGCGCTTGAGGAGCAGCAGCTCCTTCTTGGTGTAAGCGGAACCGGCGACGTCGTCGAAGTCGATCTCTTCGAGTTCCTTCATGCGCTGGATGCGCTTGGCGACCGTCTGGAAGTTGGTCAGCATGCCGCCGAGCCAACGCTGGTTGACGTAGGGCTGGCCAACGCGGGTTGCCTGCTCGGCAATCGCTTCCTGGGCCTGCTTCTTGGTGCCGACGAAGAGGACGGTGCCGCCGTGGGCAACGGTGGCCTTCACGAATTCGTAGGCGCGGTCGATGTAGGACAGCGACTGCTGAAGGTCGATGATGTAGATGCCGTTGCGCTCGGTGAAGATGAAGCGCTTCATCTTCGGGTTCCAACGGCGGGTCTGGTGTCCAAAGTGGACGCCGCTGTCAAGCAGCTGGCGCATGGTTACGACGGGCATTCCGACGCTCCTTATTTTCCGGCAGGTCATTCATGAGAAAACCCGGAGGCTTCTTACCCTGCCAATAGTTGACGGTTGATTAGCGTGGCCCGGACGGGCCGTGCTCCTGGCATCCATCAGGCTTCCCATCAGGACCGGAGTCCCGACCGCAAGAGGCCTGATCCTCCGCCAGCTCGGCCGGGGCGTCGCTAAGGAGGGCTGGATGCGCGTAGTCAGCTGCCGCTCCCCCACACTCCTGAATGAGATGTGCCGACGCCGCCCGGACAGGAACATATACCTTTGGAAGAACCACTGGATAGCCGCTGGACGGGAGGCATTGAGGGCGCAGCAAACTGCTCCATCAAGTGTACTACAGGCACCCTCGGCCAGAGGACACTGACGAGGACAGGAACGACGCCGGCGCGCACCTTATCCACATAGCCGCACCTGCCGCTCGCGGCACGATCAAGGCGGGCGCACGCTGGTGGCATGAGACCACCATTGCTGCTCGCGGCGTTCCTCCTGATGCCCGCTTCACTGGCCCCCGCCGGGGAGCCCCTCACCGCGGCGCCCGCCTACGGTGGACCCTTGGGAGCCGTGGAGGGGGCGGCTCCGGACGCCACCGCCGGCGTGGCAGACGCGGCCGCACCCTCCTGGCAATGGCCCCTCAGCCCCCGCCCCCGGGTGTTGCGGGATTTTGATCCGCCCCCGAAGCCCTGGCTCAGCGGCCACCGGGGCGTGGACCTCGGAGCAGCCTTCGACGGCGCACACGTCACCTCGCCGGCTGCGGGCACCGTCAGCTTCGCGGGGGTGGTGGTGGACCGCCCGGTAATCACCATCGACCACGGCAACGGGCTGCGGAGCAGCTTTGAGCCGGTTGCAAGCACCCTCGCAGCAGGCAGCGTGGTATCGGCCGGGCAGCCTGTCGGCACGGCACGTCCGGGGCATTGCCCTGCAGCGCCCTGCGTGCACTGGGGTGTGCGGCGCGGCGATGACTACGTCAATCCGCTGCAGTTCGTCATGGATCTCCGGCCGTCCATCCTCCTGCCGCTCGAAGCGCCGCCCTAGTACCTGGCCCGAGTATGCCGCGGCAGGCCGGGAAGGCTAGACAATCGCGGAGATGCCGGTGATCGCGCGGCCGGTGACCAGTGTGTTGATCTCGTGCGTGCCTTCATAGGAGTAGATGGCTTCAGCGTCGGCGAAGATCTTGGCCATCTCGAAGTCCGTCACAATGCCGTTGCCGCCCAGGATGCTCCGGCCGATCGCCACGCTTTCGCGCATCCTCGCTGTTGTGAATGCCTTCGCGAGGGCGGACTGTTCGTCGCGCGCCTGTCCTGCGTCCTCCAGCTGGGAGAGCCGCACCATCATGCCCATGGAACTGACGGCGTTGCCGAGGATCTGCACCAGCTGGCTTTGCACCAGCTGGAAGGATGCGAGCGGCCGGCCAAACTGGTGGCGTTCCACGGCATAGCGCCGGGCCACGTCGAAGGCGGCCAGCTGCTGGCCCACGGCCTGCCACGCGACGCCCAGCCGGGTGACCTTCAGGACCTTGTTGACGTCGCGGAAGCTGTTGGCGTGTGCCAGCTTGCAGAAGTCCGGGACCAGCACGTTGTCCAGGGCGATGTCGGCGTTCTGGACAGTCCGCAGTGCGATCTTGTTCTCGATCTTGGCAGCACTGAAGCCCTCCAGGGTGGTGTCTACCAGGAAGCCCTTGACCTGGTTGTCGTCCACATCCCTGGCGTAGATGACCACCCAGTCGGAGAACGTTGCGTTGCCGATCCAGCGCTTTGCTCCGTTGAGGATCCAGCCGCCGCCCTCCCGCCGTGCGGTGGTGCGGGTGCCGCCGGCAACGTCGCTGCCGCCCAGGGGTTCGGTCAGCCCGAAGGCGCCGATCTTGTTCAGGGCGTAAATGTCAGGAAGCCAGGCGTCCTTTTGTTCCTGTGATGCCAGCGCTTCAATGGAGCCGGTGAACAGGCCGTCGTGGACGCCCATGAAGGTGGAGATTGAGGCGTCGGCCCGGGTCACCTCTGCGTGGACCAGGCCGGCGAGGAAGTTGGAATAGCCCTGACGGCGCACCGGACTGACCAGGTCGATGTTGGCCAGCTTGGGGATGAGGTCCATCGGGAATTCACCGCGGTTCCAGAAGTCCACGGCGATGGGTTTGACCTCCCGCGCCAGGAACTCCCTGACCTCTGCCAGCCGGTCCTGTTCCTTTCCGGTGAGCAGCTGCTCAAAGGCGAAGAAGTCGCCGTCAGCGTAGGGAAGGTCGTTGAGGCCTGCAGCGGCTGTGGACATGGTTACCTCACAAGTGATCAGCGGTGACCGGTGCTCCGTGGAAGAAGCACGGTAAGTTACTGATGAGTAACATACCGCACATCGTGGCCTTAAGGAAGAAAACCGCGGCCGACGATGATCGTCGGCGCGGTTTTCCGCAGATGTAGGGCTACTCGGACTTGAACCGAGGACCTTAGGATTAGCCATTCCTGCCTTTCGTCCGTTTCCGGTGGATTCCATCACCCCGCGGATCCCAAGCAGTAGCGCCCCTCGAGCGATTCCAGCTGATCATTGCCTTCCGATCCTGCTCGTTGTTTCCGGTGGGTTAGCGGTGGACGAAAGCCACCGAATGTGCCTACCCGCAGCCCATTCGATGGAGGGCCGTCGGCAAGGATCTCGGTAGGCGGCGTCAGACGGCCGGGGAGCCTGGCACCCAGGTCGCCCGTGACCTCGGCAGGTCCAGGGCGACCCTGTACCGGCGGTCCGAGAGTTGCCGCAAGCGACGACCATCTGAGTTCGCCTTCTGCGGTGGATGGGTGGCGGTCTACAGGCATCTGTTGCGTCCCTCCGGGCCCGCCTACAAGCAAGACAGCTCAGGCTGTCATCTATCGGTGCATCAGTCGCCAGCGCGCCAACGTCGCGACACCCTCCAACGACGTTGAGCAGCGGTTTTGTCGGAGGTGCCGTGCATCCTGATCTTACGAGACCGGACGCACGTAACTAGGAGAAGACAGATGACTGAGGGCCGGATTACCCAGCAGGACCTGGATTGGTGGCTGGAGTTTGCAACCTCCCGGGAGTGGACGTTCGCTAGGACCTATGCCGAGACGGCACCCCACCACTACATCGTCGAAGGGCGCACCTCGGGCGTGACCCACGAGGACATGGTTCGCGCCGCGCGCGTGATCCACACCTTCGGGCAGCCGGGCAAGTACTACTCGCTGACCAAGATCTATCTCCTCAGCCCCGACGGGAAGTACCGCTGGTGGACCGAGGACAACCATTTCACCGACACCACACTGGTCAACCGCGCAACCACTCGGCTGTTCTACGGAATCCAGAACGCACCCTCCACGGTCAGCGACATCGAGTCGCCGTACGACGCGGTCGCCACTATCTGGGACGTCGAGCACCCCATCGGTTCCGGGGAGTCGAACCGTGTCAAGCGGCTCCTCGATGGTGTTCGGGGAAAGTACCCGCCCCACGTTCTCGACATCGGCTGTGGCACCGGTCGAGTGCTCGATCTTGGGCTCGCCAGTGCGGACCGCTACGCGGGCGTTGACTCTAGTCAGGCGATGCTCAACGTCCTGATCCGCAAGCATCCGAAGGCCGCAGCGATCTACCCGGTCGATGTCCGCGATGCACTCACCGCTAACACTTTCTCTCCGGGCCAGTTCGACTGGGTCTTCCTCGACGCTGCGGTCGAGATGACGGCCGAGCAGCACGTCCAGATAGAGCACATCGCCCGACTCGCGATGATCGTGGTCGACGGGCACGTGTGGACTCTTCGTGATGTGGGAGAGAACTCTGCGGAGCGCATCCGCGCGGAGTCCGGCTCGATGAGGGCCGCGTCATGAACCGGACATCGGAGCCTTCATCGCTCTAGACCCTAGGGCTTACGGATGGGGTTACACCCATCTCCCTGCCGCCGGCAGTCTCCGTTACGATGCGCCATTTTGGAGCGAAGGTCGCAAACGCTTCGATTGCGGCGTCCTGCAATGACCGTCAGAGGCCCTCAACTGCCAACGAGCGCACCAGTCGCACGCAGAGCTGTATCCGGTCCTCGCTATCCACTAGCCTGCCGCCTTCGGGATTCTGCTGGATCAGAACTCGCAACTGGTTCTCGGAGTTGAACGCCGTCAGCGCCCTGGCGACCTTGGTCTCGACGGTCTCAGGGTCGTCTGGAAGGACGAGTTCGAAGGAGTCGTCATGACAGCGAATCTGGATGCGGGACTTCTTGAGCGTGAGGCCGGGGTCGTGGCTGTGCCACCAAGTTGGAGTCTCTGCATCAGAATCGAGCGAGCCGTGGATCCAGGCCGCATGTAGCAGCGCGTCGCTGAAGGGGGCGGTGTAGTTGCTGCCGTGAAGCATCCGGAGGCGCTATAAGCGAATCCGCCGGTCGTGCTGTCGTAGGTGCCGTGGTAGTAGCCGTCGCCCTTCGAGCTGCGGGCGCCGGTGTAGCGGACGAGGTAGTAGCGCCAGTCGTAGAAGTTGCGGGACTCGCGTTCAGCGAGCCACTGGGCGCGGATCGCATCGAGGGTGTCGCCCGGATGGTTCGTGCCGGTCGCCGCCCGTGTGGCGACGTCGTCCAGCAGAGCCATCAGCGGCTCGCGGATGTTCGCGAGATTCGCCCGAGACCCCGTGGTGAGCATGTCGGTCCAGGAGTCGTCTTTCTGGGAACTTCCGAGCTGGCGACGCCTTCCGGCCCAGCCAACATCGCGTGAGTAGTCCCCTTTCGTGAGCAGCGCGGCGTCGAGCAGGAGCGACCCAGTCGCTTCGGAAGGCCCCTGAATCCTCCAATTCGCCGTGAACGATCAGCTTCTCGGTCTGTGCGACGTAGGCAGGCATGCGATTGGAGTCGAGGAATGCGGCAGTGACATTGCGTAGAGAACGCAGGGGCTTGGCGATCTCGTCCTGACCGATCGGGTCGTAGGCCTGCCGCGCGAGCAGGACTCCGCTGCCCGCCCCACTGTCACGGTGAACGGGACCATCGTCTACATGCCGAAACAGGGCCTGACCATCCAGGAGCACCCTAAGACCGCCCATTCCCGCCAAAGGTACTTCCTGCCCGCCTTCGCAGTGGAAATGCTCCTGAGGCGGCAAATTGGGCAGCTGGAGGCCAACCCGTGGGACGTCGTGTTCCCCTCGGCCGTCGGCTCGCTCCGAGACCCCTATAATTTTCGGAAGCAGTGGCGCTCAGCGCGTGACGAGCTCGGCTTTGAGTGGGTCACACCGCACACCTTCCGAAAGACGGTAGGAACCCTGTTGGAGGCCTCCTCAGGCATGGCCGTTCCATCCGCCCAGGTGGGCCATTCCAGCGAGAACGTCACGCGGAAGCACTACGTCCGAAAGACCCACGAGGCACCGGACAACACGACTCTGCTGGAGGCATTCGGCCAGAGCACGGAATGATTCCGGTGGGTTTCCGGTGGATGCCTACCTCGGAACTTCAAAAGAGAAGAGCCCCTGATCCGCGTTTCCGCAGGTCAGGGGCTCTTTCCGGGTAGGGCTACTCGGACTTGAACCGAGGACCTTAGGATTATGAGTCCCGCGCTCTAACCAGCTGAGCTATAGCCCCGAATCCCCGCGGCGGCCCGCCTCAAAAGCGATGCGTGCCTGCAGGGCAAAAACACTCTAGCAAACCCGGGAATGCGTTCAGACCACTTTGTCCTCGAACGCCGCACCCCGGTAAAGGTCCTCAAAGGTTTGCAGCGTTCCCTGGATGCTGTGCGGCTCCACCATCTGCCGGCTGGCATGGCCCATGGCAGCACGCTCAGCGGCCGGCAGTTCCAGGATGCGCGTGATCTTCTTGGCGAGGTCGTCGCTGTCATTGGGCGTAAAGAGGTACCCGTTTTCGCCGTCACGCACCAGATGCGGCAGCGCCATGGCATCCGCCAGCACCACCGGGGTGGAAGCGGACATCGCCTCCAGCGTCACCAGCGACTGCAGCTCGGCAGTTCCCGGCATGCAGAAGAGGTCCGCCTGGATATAGGCCTTCCGCAACTCCTCGTCGGTGGCAAGCCCGAGGAACTTCACCCGGTCCCCCAGCCCGAGCCGGTCGACAAGCTCCTCCAGGGCGGAGCGCACCTCGCCGCCGCCAACAATCTCCAGGTGCACGTTCAGCTCCGGCGGGGTTTTGCCGATGGCCTCGATCAGCACATCCACGTGCTTCTCCTCCGCCAGCCGGCCGGCGAACATCACTGTTGGGTACGGGTGGGGATCGATCTGCTCCCCGGGCTGCAGTTCGTAGGCTGCGGAGTCGATGCCGTTGGACAGCGGCAACACCTTGTGCAGGAAGGCGTGCTGGTGCATGGCCTTTGCCGCAAGGGGGGTGGGCGTGGTGACTACGTCCGCCTTACCCATGACCTTGCCCATGTCCTTCCACGAGATACGGCCGATGATGTCCTTGAACCACTGCGGAAACGGCAGGAACGGGTTGAGGTTTTCCGGCATGAAGTGGTTCGTGGCAACAATCCGCACACCGCGCTTCACGGCCTCGTACAGGACGTGCTCGCCGATCATGTAGTGGCTCTGGATGTGCACCACGTCCGGCTGCACGCGGTCGAAAAGAAGGCTGATTTCCTTCTTGATTTCCCAGGGGAGGCAGATCCGGAAGTATTCGTGTGTGGGAACGCCGTGGGAACGGAGCCTGTGGACCGTTCCTTCCGGGCGGAACTCGGTGAAGCTCTTTCCGTTGTCCGCGCGGCAGGCCAGGACGTGCACGTCGTGTCCCCGGCCGGTCATTCCCTTGGCCAGGCGGTAGCCGAACTGGGCTGCTCCGTTGATATGGGGCGGATACGTGTCCGCGGCAATCAGTATGGTCAGGGGACGCTGGTCGGCGGGCGTGGTCACGTGGAGAGCTCCTGATGGTCACGGTGCGGACAGCATGAACTGGCAGCACAGCTGGCCGAAGCACGTGGTGCCTGGCCTCGTGGTGAATTTGGGTTGACTGGATCTGGGCTGGAAATCTGCTGGTATTTGCTGGACAAGATATGTTGGACAGCCGGCTAACGCACCGCCCGGCCCACGGCCTTCCGCGCGTCCTTCTTGCGCTTCGTGACCTCGGGGTGGTGCCTGGAAAGGGCGATCACCCCAACGATAGCAAGGGAGGCCGCGGTTCCCATCGCAATGGCCATCACGGCGTGGACATCCGGGCGCAGTTCACCGAGGATCACAATGCCGATCGCGATACCCACCAGGGGGTCAATCACCGTGAGTCCTGCGATCACGAGGTCCGGCGGGCCGGAGGAATAGGCGTTTTGGACAAACCAGGACCCCAGCCCGCCGGCGGCGATAAGGGCCACCACGGAGTACCACTGAACGTTCAGCAGGAACAGCCCGTTCGGGTCGAGCAGATGCTTGCCGATGATCCGGGTGAGGACGGCCACGAAGCCAAAGAGCACCCCGGCGCCCAGGATGTAGACGAAGGCATTGATCCGGTGTTTGAACATGACGGCGAGCGTGCCGAAGACTCCAACGGCGAGGGCAAGCAGCAGCACGATCGTGAGCTCGTCCTCCACGCTCACGTGGTGGTTTTCCTGGGTGACGTTGACCGCCAGGAGGACAAAGAGCGCGGAGCCCGTCACGCAGGCGGCGATGGCCACCACCGTTGCCCGGTTGATGGTGAGGTCCTGGTCCCGTGCATTGATGATGGTGGTGATCACCAGGGCGATGGCACCGATGGGCTGGACGACCGTCAGCGGGGCGGATACGAGCGCCACCGCGTTCATGGCCATACCGGTGCACAGCAGCAACAGGCCGAACACCCAGCGCGGATTCCGAAGCAGGCGCAGGAAGCCGTTTGAGCTCAGGGCAAGGCCGCCGGTGTCCGCCTTGACAGCGCTCCCCTGGCGTTGGGCGCCGAGGGCCAGGCAGAAGGCGCCAAGCAGCGCAAGCACCACCGCCATCCACACCATCAGGTTGTCCCGTCGTCGTGTTGCCGGGCCATTCTGCCCTTTCGCAGGATGGCCCAGAAGTAGTTGTAGGCAGCAATCCAATGGCCAACCAGCCCAAGACCAAGCACTATCCAGGCGGCAACGAACAGCTCGCCGGAAAATCCCGTATCCAGCCGTGAAAGGACCAGTATCGGCGTTCCGAGCAGCAGCAGGCCGGTGCGCACCTTGCCCACCATGCTTACCGGGAGGTCCGGGTGCCCCCGGAAGAAGGACAGCGTCAGGGCGAGCAGGACGGCATCCGGGATCACCAGCGCGGCCAGGTACAGCCAGTGGACGACGCCGGCCATCACCAGCGTGACAGCCACGGCGATCAGGGCGAGGCGGTCGGCGATGGGGTCCAGGACCCGGCCGAGCCTGGAGGCCTGATCGAAGCGGCGGGCGATGTAGCCGTCAATCCAGTCCGTGCCGGCCATGACCGCCAGCACCACTACGCCGGCACCGTATTCCTTCTGCGCCAGGACAAGCCAGATGAAGAGCGGGACGCCCATGAAGCGCACCACGGTGAGCAGGTTGGGGATAGTGAACACCCGGTCGTGGTCCACCTGGGGGCGTCCGGGACGGGAGCCGGCACCAATGAACTTCACCCCGTGCCCCTTTCCTTCCTGCCGCCCCCTGCGAGCGCCTTGCCGTTCCAGCCATGGACCTTCTGCGGGTTCCCGCGACGGGCCCGCCACCTGCCCCTAGTACGTCCGCAGGAGCTTTCGGACGAGCACCAGGAAGGCCGTCCCCGCGGCGATGAAGGCCGCCATCGGCTTCCATCGCTTCTCGAGGTCAGCGGACCCGGCCAGGGCGGCAAACTTCTGCCCTGCAACATCCCGGCCGCGGCCGGCCAGGGCCTGCCCTTCGCGCAGCTTGTCCTGGGCGGAGGCCAGCAGGTACCGGGCTTGGGTCTTGACATCCAGCTCAGTGCCGAGTTCGTCGCGTACTTCGGTGAGGTGGTGGCGGCGCTGGTTGAGGCGGCGGGCCAGCTCGGGCTCGGATGCGTGCGGGAATTCCTTGTCGTGGTCAGCCGCTTTGGCTGCCTTCTCGGCCTTGGCCTTTGCCGCGGCTTCATCCTTCGCGGCTTTGGCGGCTTTGCCTTCCGGACTCTGGGGATCCAGGACTGCGGCGTTGAAGGCGGACCCGTCCTTTGCCACGCCGATATCGTGCTTGATGCCGCGGATGGTCTCCTCCGGCATGAGCGGCATGGCCTTCTTGAATTTCCTTGCACCGATCAGGCCGCCGATCAGCGCTATCAGCAGGAAGGCCGCCGACACCAGGAGCGCGGCCAGCCAGGCGGGCATGATGGTTGCCAGGCCCATGATTGCCGCCACGATGAGGCCCACCACCAGGAACAAAAGGAACACGAGGGCTACAGCAAAGAACGCAGCGGCTACTCCGACCTGCATTCCCTTGCGCTTGAGCTCGATCTTGGCGAAGGCGATTTCGTCATTGAGCTGGCGCGGCGCCAACCGGAAAAGGAGTTTTAGCGTCCTTGGGAGCGCTGTGATGCGCAATCCCTGGCTGGTACGCCCGCTGTGACGTCCGCTCATCGGTTCCGCCTAACTGGTTATGGGTCGAATCGGCTTCCGTGTGCTGCGGGAAAGTGCAGCCGCACAGTCCCCGCACCAAAACTATCATTCAGGTTAAGGACGAACTTCGGGGCTTGCCGGACGGCACCGCCTACAACGCTGCAAAGTTGGCCGGTGCGGGCCTAGGATTGATCTCCGTGACCATCCCCCGCAATCCGGGCGACCTCTTGAGCCGCCGCCGGAAACTCCTGTACATCCTCCTCCTCGGTGCCCTGACCGCCCTGGGTCCGTTCACGATCGACCTCTACCTTCCTGCGTTCCCCGCCCTGGAGGCGGGCCTGGGAGTGAGCGAGGCGCAGGTTCAGCTGACCCTGGCGGGAACTACCGTGGGCTTTGCCATCGGCCAGCTGGTGGTGGGCCCGTTCAGCGACAGGTTCGGCCGCAGGACGCCCCTGATCCTGGCCACGGCATTGCACATCGCAGCGTCCCTGGGGGCTGCCCTGTCCACGGACATCACCGCCCTGGGCATATTCCGCGTCCTAATGGGCGTGGGTGCTGCCGGCGGCGGTGTGGTGGCCATGGCGATGGTCCGGGATCTGTTCTCCGGCTACGCGATGGTCAAGATGTTTTCCCGGATGTCCCTGGTCAATGGCCTGGCGCCGATCCTGGCACCAGTGATCGGCTCGCAGCTGCTCCTGGTGATGGCATGGCCCGGGATTTTCGTCTTCCTTGCGGCCTACGGCACGCTGGTGATCATCGCCTCGCTGTTCCTGGTGCGTGAGACCCTTCCGCCGGAAAATCGCCGGCATGGCGGGATGACCGTCCGCCAGCGTTACCGGATCCTTTTCGGCGACCGGGTCTTTGTGGGACTGCTGATGGTGGCCGGCCTGAACTTCGGCGGCCTGTTCACGTACCTTTCGGCCTCGCCGTTCCTGTTCCAGGACATCTTTGGCTTCTCGCCCCAGCAGTACGGCCTGCTCTTTGGCATCAACTCGCTGGGCATTGTTGCCGGAATCCAAACGAGCTCCCGCCTCATCCGGCGGGTGCCGCCGCAGTGGATCCTTGCCGGCGCCACCGCCTGGATGTTCGTGATGGCCATGCTGATCGTGGTGTTCGACCAGTTGGGTTTTGGCCTCTGGGGAGTCATGGTTCCGCTGTGGTTCTACATCATGGGGACGGGCTTCATGTTCCCCTGCGTGCAGGTGCTCGCCCTGGCCGGCCACGCCGCCCAGGCGGGAACTGCAGCTTCCCTGCTGGGCTTCTCGACCTTCATGATGGCCGGCCTCATCTCCCCTGTGGTTGGCTGGCTGGGCATCACCAGCGCCGCTCCCATGGGAGCGGTGCAGGCAGTGTGCATCCTGCTGGCCATCACGGCGCTTTGGCTGGTAGTCCGGCCGCGCACCGTCCCATCGATCCACTGACGCCATGAAGGACACTGCCGGACGAAAGCCGCACCGCAACCGCCGGGGACTCTTCCTCGGGGCGGTGATTGGCGCCGTCGTGGGCTACTTCGCCGGCCGCGCGCTGGGGAATCCTGCCATGGGCATTGTGCTGGGGATGGTGGCCGGATCGGCCCTGCTGTACCGGGTCAACCCCGGCCCTTGGAACCGTCCCTGACCCTGCCGTGCCTCGGGCTTGCACCCCGAGCCGCGCGGGCTGGCTCTGCCGCCGAACCCCGCCCGCGCGATAAAATGTTGTCCGTGCCCAACTGGCAGGATCAACCGCCGCTTCCGGCCACGTGGCAACGGTGCGATAACCGGATACTGCCACTGTGGTGGGACCGGTTGTGTGCCCAGAGCGGCAGCCAGTCCGCCGCCCTCTACGCCGCAGGCCTGTTCACCGAAGACCGCCGCCGCCCCATTGCCCAGTGGTACAACCCCGCTTTCAAAGCCGCGTTGCTGGTGGCTCCGGAAACATCCCCCGAATGGCCCGTGCAGCGCTTTGGAATCTTCTATGCCCCGCCGGAAACCGGCTTCGTCCGGATCCATTCGGCACCCCACGAGTGGAACCCCCGCCAGCCACGGAAGTCCCCCACCGAGCAAGAGGCGTTCATCGCCGCCATCGCCGAAGCGGAGCGCTTCCTGCAGGTGGAAATGGACTTCGTCTAGGAAGACAAAAATCCCCGCCCCTCCACACGGGAGGAACGGGGATTTTTTTGATGGCTCCTCCTGCTGGACTTGAACCAGCAACCCTTCGATTAACAGTCGAATGCTCTGCCAATTGAGCTAAGGAGGAATGAAGCAGGTATGACATTAGCAAAGGTTTCCGGCCAAAGTGAAATCGGCGTTCCCGCCCGCCCGGGACCGCTTTCCGGCACATAAAAATCCCCGCTCCGGAGGACCGGAACGGGGATTGTGCGCTCCTCCTGCTGGACTTGAACCAGCAACCCTTCGATTAACAGTCGAATGCTCTGCCAATTGAGCTAAGGAGGAATGAAGCGGGTATCAGCCTAGCAAAGACCCCGGCTGGAAACGAAATCGAGGGAGCGGCCGGGGGTGCCGCGGCTAGGCTTCCGCCCGCAGGGACCGGCGTTCCATCTCCAGCATCATCAGTTCCCGGTTAAGGCGCTGGTACGTTTCTGGATCCGTTGCAGGGTCCAGCCGCTGGAGCTGGCCCATCTTGTCCGCCTTGACGCGTGTGATCTGAAGCTCGAACAGCCGTGACAGGATGTCGCGGCAATACTTCTGGACGGCTTCCTCGGTGCTCGCGGGCAGCGGCACCACGGCCAGTTCGGACACCAGGGGCCGCAACGGTTCGGGGACCTCATGCATCACCTGCTCCACCCACCGGACGGGGTCGCCGGTCAGGGCAGGGTCCGTGGCACGCATGGCATCATGGACCGCCTGGAAGGCGGGGGTGACGAACCGCGCGGCCGAAAAACGCTCCCAGATCCCACCGGCAAGCAGAGACGGTTCCTGCAGGGCAACCTCAAGGGCCTGCCGCTCCATTGACGCCACGGGGTCCCGGGGGTCCGGACGGTGGTAGGAAGGAACAGCGCCCGACGGCGGCCCGGCAGCCACGCCGGGTCCGCCTGCTTGGGCAGTGGCGGCGGAGGACCGTGGCACCTGCCCGGGAGCACCGCCCTGGTCGCCGCGCTTGCCGGCGTTTTTGACTTCGGCGTTGACCAGCCGCAGCACCTCGTTCGGGTCCGGCATGCCCAGCCAGCCGGTCAGCGCCTGGCAATAGCCCGTACGGGTGGAGGCGTCACGGATGGCAGCCACCACGGGCACGGAGGCCTTCAATCCCTGCACCCGGCCTTCCACCGTGTCCAGGTTGAACTGCTTCAGGGTGGTGCGGATGGCAAACTCGAACAGCGGCCGGCGGGACTGGACCAGGGCGTGCACGGCTTCGTCGCCCCTGCTTTGGCGCAGGTCGCAGGGATCGGCGCCGGAGGGCTCCACAGCCACATACGTCTGGGCGGTAAAACGCTGGTCCTCCTCGAAGGCACGCAGCGCGGCCTTCTGCCCCGCGGCGTCGCCGTCAAAGGTGAAGACGACTTCTCCCCCGGTGCCGTCGTCGGACAGCAGCCGGCGGGCGATCTTGATGTGCTCGGTGCCGAACGCCGTACCGCAGGTGGCCACCGCCGTCGTGATTCCCGCGAGGTGGCACGCCATGACGTCCGTGTAGCCCTCCACCACCACCAGCTGCCGGTCCTTGGCGATGCTGCGCTTGGCGAGGTCGATGCCGTACAGGACCTGGGATTTCTTGTAGAGCGTGGTCTCAGGAGTATTGAGGTACTTGGGGCCCTGGTCGTCCTCGTAGAGCTTGCGCGCGCCGAAGCCGATGGTGTCCCCCGCGATGTCCTTGATGGGCCAAATGAGGCGGCCACGGAAACGGTCATAAATCCCCCGGTTGCCTTCGGAAAACATGCCCGTCAGCTTCAGCTCGGCGTCGGTGAAGCCGCGGCCGCGGAGGTGCTTGAGCAGCGCGTCCCAGCCCTGGGGCGCATAGCCGACGCCGAACTGCTCCGCCGCCGCCCGGTCAAAACCCCGGTTGTGCAGGAACATCCGCCCTTCGGCAGCACCGGGCGTCAGGAGCTGGGCGCGGAAGAACTCGTCCGCGATCTTGTGGGCATCCAGCAGCCGCTGCCGCCGCCCTACTTCCTCCCGGTTGGGGCCGGTCCCGCCGTCCTCGTACCGGAGCTCGTAGCCGATCCTTGCGGCGAGTTTCTCAACAGCTTCCTGGAATGAGCTGTGGTCCTGTTTCTGAACGAACGCGATGACGTCGCCGTCCTCACCGCAGCCGAAGCAATGGTAGCGGCCCACCTGCGGCCGGACAGTGAAGGAGGGGGAACGTTCATCGTGGAAGGGGCACAGGCCTTTGAACGTCCCCAACCCCGCGCCCTTGAGCGTGACGTAGCCGTCAACAACTTCCTTGATATCCGTGCGCTGGCGTACTTCGTCGATATCTTCGCGTTTGATCAGCCCAGGCACAGAGCCATCCTAGCCCCGGGGCCGGACATCCAACGCGCGGGCATAACGCAGCTCACCACAGGGACGGCAGGCTCCCCACCAGGCGCTCGTACATCGCCAGCGCGGAGCCGTCGGTCAGCGAGGCCACCTGGTCGATCACCACGCGGAGGCGGGCGCCGTCGTCGGGCGCATCCCGCCAGTCGGCGGCAAACATTGGTTCCAGGTGCCGGTCGCCGGTGGCGCTCAGCGCCGTGACCAGGGCGTGGAGCACCTCGCGCTGGCGCTCGTAGATGGGCTGGCGGTGCTCGGTGGTCATCACGAAGGTGGTGGCCAGGCCCTTCATGACGGCGATTTCCATGACTGTTTCGTCCGGCACCATCAGCTCGGCGCTGTACCGGGTCAGGTTCTCCGGGCCGTAGACGGCACGGGTGGTTTCCAAGGCACTTTGGCAGAACCGGCCGATCAGCTGGCTGGTCATGTTCTTCAGCGCAGCCATGGACTTGCGGCTGCCGTCGGCCTCGCGCACCCAGACGTCCGTGGCTTCAAGCCGGGCCAGGGCGGCGTCGATGGCGGCCGGATCGTTGTGCGGCAGGTACCACTGCTTGGCATACCCCACAACCCGGGCGCGGTGGTCCGGGTTGTCCATCCAGCGCAGCTGGAAATGCCCGGCCACGATCGCGTCCTCAACGTCGTGCACCGAATAGGAGATGTCGTCGGCGAGGTCCATGACCTGGGCTTCCAGGCAGGACCGGCGCTCCGGGGCACCCTCCCGGATCCAGTTGAAGATGGGGAGGTCGTCCTCGTAGGCGCCGAACTTGCTGGTCCGCTGGCCGTGGATCACCGGGGCCTCCAGCGCGGACCACGGGTACTTTGCGGCCGCGTCGAGGCTGGCCCTGGTGAGGTTCAGCCCCGCCGGCTGCCCGTCCGGGGTCAGCACCTTGGGTTCCAGCCTGGTCAGCAGCCGCAGGGTCTGCGCGTTGCCTTCGAATCCGCCGATGGCGTGGGCCACCTCGTTGAGTGCCGATTCACCGTTGTGGCCGAACGGCGGATGGCCGAGGTCGTGGCTGAGGCAGGCGGTGTCCACCACATCCGGATCGCAGCCCAGGGCACGGCCCAGTTCACGGCCCACCTGGGCCACTTCCAGGCTGTGCGTAAGGCGCGTCCTGACAAAGTCGTCCGTGTCCGGGGCCACCACCTGGGTCTTGGCGCCCAGCCGGCGGAGCGCCGAGGAATGCAGCACGCGGGCGCGGTCCCGCTCAAAATCCGAGCGGTAGACGTTCTTGGGCGGTTCCTCCACCCAGCGGGCGGAGTCATGGGTGTCGTAGCCTGGCAGGACGGGGGCGGCAGTGCGCGTTTCAGCCACCGGAAACATCCAGTTCCGCCGCCGAGATGTCCCGGGTCTGGTCGGCATTGAGGGCACGGGATTCCAGCCAGTCCTTCGGCAGCGCCGGCCTCTTGGGTGAGCCGGCGCGGCCGCGGGGACCTTCGGCGTCGCCGCCCGGGTAGGGCGAGTCGGCATCCAGCTCGTCCAGCGCGGCGCGCAGCTCCTCAAGGCTGTTCACCAGCGCCATCCGCGTGCGGAGTTCGCCTCCCACCACGTAGCCCTTGAAGTACCAGGCGATGTGCTTCCGAATTTCCCGCAGCGCCTTGCCTTCGTCCCCGAAAGTCTCCACCATCAGTTCCGCGTGCCGGTAGACGCCCTGCGCAACCTGGCCCAGGTTGGGCCTGTGCCGGGTGTCGCTGCCCTCAAACGCTGCCTGCAGGTCGCCGAAAAGCCAGGGCCTGCCCTGGCAGCCGCGGCCCACCACCACACCGTCAACGCCGGTTTCGCGGACCATCCGGACCGCGTCCTCCGCGGACCAGATATCGCCGTTGCCCAGCACCGGGATATCCGGAAGCGCCTCGCGGAGGCGGGCGATGGCGGACCAGTCGGCCTGCCCGGAGTAGAACTGCGCGGCCGTCCTGCCGTGAAGCGCGACGGCGGCAACGCCGGCATCGCGCGCAATGCGGCCGGCGTCGAGGTACGTGAGATGGTCGTCGTCGATGCCCTTGCGCATCTTGATGGTCAGCGGGATGTTGCCCCTTGAGGCTTCCTTGACGGCCGTCTGCACAATCGACGTAAACAGGTCGATCTTCCAGGGCAGGGCCGAGCCGCCGCCCCGGCGGGTGACTTTGGGAACGGGGCAGCCGAAGTTGAGGTCGATATGGTCCGCGCGGTCCTCCTCGACGAGCATGCGTACGGCGGCGCCTACTGTCACCGGGTCCACGCCGTACAGCTGGACGGACCGGACTTTTTCGTCGTCGTCGTGGGAAATGATCCGCAGGGACTCGGGGGTCCGCTCCACCAGCGCCCGGGAGGTGACCATCTCTGCCACGTACATGCCGCCGCCGTACTCCCGGCACAACCGGCGGAACGCCGAGTTGGTGATGCCGGCCATGGGTGCCAGGATCACCGGCGTGTCCACGGTGATGGGACCCAGCTTCAGGGGCGGGAGTTCCAGCTTGGGGGCGGGAGTAGTTGCTGCAACAGTCACCTGTCTATTGTTGCAAAGCCGGGCAAATCGGGAGTCTACGCCCGTGCGGGACCGGTCAGCCCCGTTCCGCCCGGCGTCCCCGCCGGGTGGGCGGCTCGGTGCCCTCCCCTGCGGCCGACCGCCGGGAGCGCCCCTCCAGTGCGGCGGCTGCGAGGGCGCCTGTGTCCTCGACGTCGTCCACGATCGTGTGGCCGCCGTTGCCGTTGGCTGAGCCGGCCGGTGTCCAGCCCGGCCCGGCCGCTGCCATAGCAGGGGCGGCGGCCCCGGCGTCCGCCCGGATGCCGGTGGCCTTGACCACCAGGACCGCGATCAGCGTGGTGACGGGGATGGCCAGCACCAGGCCGATGGAGCCCACCAGGGTCCGGATGACTTCCTCTGACAGCTCCGCGCTGGTGAGCGTGTCCGCGAGCGGGCGGTCGTACAGCATCACGATGATGAGGATGGGCAGGGCCGCGCCGGCGTACGCGAAGGCGATGGTGTACACCGTGGAGGCGATGTGGTCGCGGCCGATCCGCATGGCTGAGGTGAACAGCTTCCGGGCACTGCTCCCCGGTGCCAGTTCATAGAGTTCCCAGACGGCGGAGGACTGGGTGATGGTCACGTCGTTGAGGACACCCAGCCCGGAGATGATGAGCCCGCACAGGATGACGCCGGAGATGGAGATATTGGCAGAAGTGTTCACCAGGGTGGTGGCATCGTGGCTGCCCACCCCGGCGAGGTTGGCGGCGCCCGTGGCCCAGGCGGCCAGGAGCGCCGTGATCCCCAGTCCGAACATGGTGCCCAGCAGCGCGGTGGAGGTCCGTGCCGAGAATCCGTGGGCGAAGTACAGGACGCCAATCATGATCACCGTGGAGCCCACCAGGGCCAGCAGCAGTGGCGGTTTCCCCTCCACCAGCCCCGGGAGCATAAAGCTGGCCAGCACGAAGTAGGCGCCGACGAGCCCGATCAGGGCACGCAGGCCCCGCCAGCGGGCCACCGCAATCACCACCGCCGCATACAGCAGTGCGAGCAGGACGATCGGCAGGGTCCGGACGAAGTCCACAAAAATGAACGCCGGCGAACCCTGGCCCGCGGAGGCGCCCTGGGCGTTGGACAGGTTGAGGTACCGGATCTGGTCACCGGGCTTGACCCCATGGGACTTGGCGACGTCCGGGTTGATGACCACCTTGACCGGGCTGCCTCCCTTGTCCGGCTCCGTGAAGGCGAAGGTGCAGTCCGATCCCGGCTGGGATTGCTGGCCCTGGGACTGGTCGCCCGTACCCTGGCCGCCCGAACCCTGCTGGCTTTGGCCCTGCTGTGACGCGCCCTGCATGCAGTCCTCCGTCACCACGCTTTGGATGGTGCCGGTGTCGAAGGTGACCCCGGGGGCGGCGGAGTAGGGGTTGGCCAGGGAAATACCCTCTTTGCTGCCCGAGGGCCAGAGCATCGCCATTCCCGCGAGCGTGAGCAGCGTCAGCGGGATCAGCACCGCCGCCAGGATGCGGTTGGCTTTCCGTCGGGCGGCCATCGCTTCCGGCGTCGGCTCCGAATGGCCTGTGGAAGCGTGGGAGTGACCGGACCCCATCAGCAGTAGAACCTCATACATTGAACTCTACGTCCGGCACCGTAGGGTTGATAAATGGAACTTTGGGGACTGGGAGGTACCGGGCATGGCCAGCAGCAGTACTGAGGAAAACGGCGGATCCCGCCCTGCCGGTGCACCCGCGGTTGCCCGGCAGGCAGTGCTCCGCGTCCTTCAACCGGCGGCTCCCACCCGGGGTGTTGCCCTGGTCCTGCATGGCGGCAAGTCCCAGAGCCGCGAGCCCGTCGAGGCCCGGCACCTGAGTCCGGCGAGGATGGTGCCCTTCGCGCGGCACCTGCACCGCGCCGGCCGCAAGCATGGGCTGGCTGTGTGGTCCCTGCGCAACAGCGTCCGCGGCTGGAACGGCGCTGAGATGACCCCGCTCCAGGACGCCCGCTGGGCACTTGGGCAGATCCAGGAGCAGCACCCGGGCGTGCCGATCTTCCTGGTGGGCCATTCCATGGGCGGGCTCACCGCCGTCTGCGCCGCGGACCAGCCCGGGGTGGAGGCCGTCGTCGCCCTTGCTCCCTGGCTCAGCCCGGGAACTCCCGTCTCCGCGGTTGCAGGCCGCAAGGTGCTTATTGTCCATGGCACCAGGGACAGGTGGACCAGCCCCGCGGCGTCGCAGTTGTTCGCCCGGCGCGCTTCGGCCGGCGCCGCGAGCATGCAGTACGTGGCGCTCAAGGGGGCAGGCCACTTCATGCTCCGCAAGATCGGGCTGTGGCAGACGCTCACTACGGGCTTCGTGATGAAGGCTTTCGCCGAAAGCACCGGCGCTGACGTTGCCCTGCCTGCAGCCTTCGCCCGGCTGCTCCCGGAATCAGCGGTCCAGGTGACCCTGTAAGCCCCTGCCCCCAGCCCCTCCCCCAACCAGGTAGCGCTAAGTGTCGTTTTGAGGCCCCATAACGACACTTGGCGCTACCTGGTTGGGCTTGGCGGGGCTAGTCCGAGACGATGAGGGTTTCCGGGCCGGCAAGCCGCGCCTTGCCGCTTTCCAGCAGGGGCTCGACGGCGGCACGGAGGGCCGTCATGGAGTCGTCCAGTTCCAGCATCACCGGGTGCTGGTACGCGATCAGCGCGAGCATGTCCCGGACCGCTTCCGCAGCATCATCCGCGGCGAGGCCGGGTTCATGGCCGACGAACACGTCCGTGGGCGCTTCAGGTCCGGCAGCTTCCTGGCCTGGTGCCGCGTCCGGGTTGGCGGGCGCGGCGTAGCTCACGGCGAAGGCCCGGATCCGGCCCTTCCTGGTGGGCGCCACGCCGGCGCCGAACGCAGACTCTGGCCGCGCCCGCAGCACGATGGCGCCGTGGGCACCGGTGAGGTCGTCCAGGAACAGCTTCTGCACCTGCCCCACCGAGAGCACTCCGGGCGAATCCCAGCCGTGGATCGAGGTGTAGTACCTGCCCACAACGTCGGTCAATTCAACGGACCCTGTTGCGAGGTCCATCACGATGTCGGAGCCCGCATTTGCATCGTTGGCGGGCCCGCCGCCGTCGTCCCCGGCAGGGAACACAGGAAGCCGCAGGGCTCCCGGTTCTATGACCACCAGCCGCGAACGCTGGATGGGCGCAAGCTCGAAGGCCTCCGCGAAAGCGGCCCCCGGAGTGCCCGGCTCCACTTTGGCGCGGAGTTTGGAAACGCCCGACGGCGACTGGCCGGCCTCGCGGCGCAGCATGGTCAGGAGGGTGGCACCGATGCCGGAACGCCGGTGGTCCCGGGCCACTTCGATGTAGGCCCAGAGCCGTTCAGGGTGCAGCGACGCCTCGTAGACCACGCCCGCCGCCACGGGGATGCCGACGCCGTCGATCACGTCCTCGGCAACGATGCAGCGGCGCCACGGCGTGCCGCCGCTCCCGTCGGAGGACAGGGTCAACGCGCCCCGGAACTGGCGGGCCTGCTGGGTCTCCGGGTCGCCCCAGATCTCCAGCAGGGCCAGGTCGTCACCTTCCCGCCATTCGCGGTATTCGATGGCCATGGCTAGGCGCCGATCAGGCGTGCGGCCAGGTAGCCCTCCACCTTGTCCAGGGAGACGCGTTCCTGGCTCATGGTGTCCCGCTCGCGGATGGTCACTGCCTGGTCCTCGAGGGTGTCGAAGTCCACAGTGATGCAGAACGGGGTACCGATTTCGTCCTGGCGGCGGTAGCGGCGGCCAATGGCGCCGGCGTCGTCGAAGTCGATGTTCCAGTTCTTGCGCAGCTGCGCACCCAGGGCCTTGGCCTTCGGGGACAGGTCCTCGTTGCGGCTCAGCGGCAGGACGGCGGCCTTGACGGGGGCAAGGCGCGGATCCAGCCGCAGGACGGTGCGGACGTCCACGCCGCCCTTGGCGTTAGGGGCCTCGTCCTCGGTGTAGGCGTCCACCAGGAAGGCCATGAAGGAACGGGTCAGGCCGGCCGCCGGCTCGATCACATAGGGGGTGTAGCGCTCGTTGGTGGCCTGGTTGAAGTAGCTCAGGTCCGTGCCGGAAGCCTTGGCGTGCGTGGAGAGGTCGAAGTCTGTGCGGTTGGCGATGCCTTCCAGTTCGCCCCACTCGGAGCCCTGGAAGCCGAAGCGGTACTCGATGTCCGTGGTGCCCTTGGAGTAGTGGCTCAGCTTCTCCTGCGGGTGCTCGAAGAAGCGCAGGTTTTCCTCGCGGATGCCCAGGCCGGTGTACCAGGCCATGCGCTCGTTCATCCAGTACTTGTGCCATTCCTCATCGGTGCCGGGCTCGACGAAGAACTCCATCTCCATCTGCTCGAACTCGCGGGTGCGGAAGATGAAGTTGCCCGGGGTGATCTCGTTGCGGAAGGACTTGCCGATCTGGCCGATGCCGAACGGCGGCTTCTTCCGCGAGGTGGTGAGGACGTTGTTGAAGTTCACGAAAATGCCCTGCGCCGTCTCCGGACGCAGGTAGTGCAGGCCCTCTTCGCTGGCAACCGGACCCAGGTAGGTCTTGAGCAGGCCGGAGAATTCCTGCGGTTCGGTCCATTCGCCGCGGGTGCCGCAGTTGGCGCAGGCGATGTCCTTGAGGCCGTTCTCGGCGGGGCGGCCCTTCTTTTCCTCGTACTCTTCCTCGAGGTGGTCTGCCCGGTAGCGCTTGTGGCAGGAGAGGCACTCCACCAGGGGGTCGGAGAAGACCTCCACATGCCCGGAGGCTTCCCACACCTGGCGGGGCAGGATGACGGAGGAGTCCAGGCCCACCACGTCCTCGCGCCCGCGGACCATGGACTGCCACCACTGGCGCTTGATGTTTTCCTTCAGCTCGGCGCCAAGGGGGCCGTAGTCCCAGGCAGAGCGCGAACCTCCGTAGATCTCACCGGCCTGGAACACGAATCCCCTGCGCTTGGAGAGGGAAATGACCTGGTCGAGAACGGATTTTGCTGCCATGGGGGTAACTCCAATTTCTACAGGGCCGCTGGGTGCGGTCCGCGGTTTGCTGGCCCGGTGGAACCAGCGGTGGGATATCTCTGGTTGCCGGGCGGGGCGGATGAAGGGAAAGCGAAAAAGCTGCGTGCCCTAGCCTACCGGCCGCTACCTGCGCAGCGCGCCCCGCGGCCATGGCAGCGTGGCAAGGATGATGGCGGCGAGGGTAAGGATGGTGCCCAGCACCGTGGCCGGCGCCACTACCGTCCCCGGAGTTGGCAGCACGACATCCAGGGCGAGCGAACCCAGCAGTTGCCCGGCAATCATGCCCAGTCCGGTGACCAGGACCCCCAGGCTGCGGACCAGCAGCGCGCCCAGCCCGATGAACACGCAGCCCATGGGACCGCCCACGTAGTACCACCACTCCCCCGGCAGCGGATTGCCCCATCCGGCCACCGAGACTTTGATGGCGTACGCGGCCCACAGTACGGCGGAGCCGGCCACGAAGTTGACCAGCGTTGCAGCGATGGGCGTGCCGTAGTGGACGGTGGCTGTTCCGTTCATGGCCTGCTGGAAGCTCATCAGGAACCCTGCCGCCACCGGCAACAGGAGCGGAACAAGCAGGGCCGCCGCGCCGCCGCCTGGTCCTGCGCCGGCGTCGGAGGCCATGCCCGTTGATCCAGTGAAGCGGGGCGAAACGGCCCAGGCCACGGCGGCAATGGTCAACAGGCAGCCAACGACGCGGATGCCGGTGACGGGTTTCCGGCCGGCCGGTCCGATGCCCAGCCGGTCCACCAGCAGCCCGCTGACGGTCTGGCCGGTGACCGTGGCGACCGTGAACAGGGCAACGCCAAGGAGTGCCACTGTGAAGGACTGGGCGAAGACGAAGAGCGCGCCGATGCCGCCGGCCAGGACGTACACGCGCGGAAAAGCCCTGCTCCGGACTGCGGGCAGGATCCTAGCCAGGCCGGCCCGGCCGCGCGGCAGGACCAGCGAGATGAGGATCATCAACACCAGTCCGGTGCTGAAACTCACCACTGCGGCGGCGATGCCGTCGTTGAGGCGGGCTCCAAGGGCTCCGTTGATACGGCCCTGGACGGGAATGGCGAGGCCCGCGCCCACCGCCAGGGGAAGGCCTGCGATCAGCGGCAGGCGGGGGCTGGGGGTCATTGAATCCACCTTACGTCAGGCATCATTGCTTCTATGAGCAATGTTGAAGAGATCACCATCCGCGACAGCATGATCCGCCTTGGCCAGCTCCTGAAGCTCGCCAACCTGGTGGAGGACGGGGTGGAAGCGGCGGAGCTCATTAAGAACGGGCTCGTCAAGGTCAACGGGGAAATCGACGACCGCCGCGGCCGGCAGCTGCACAACGGGGACACCGTCACGGTGAACGGGCAGACTGTGCGCGTGGCAGCGCCCGCAGCCTGACGCCGAAGGGCGGCACTGGCCCGCCGCCCGGCGTCATAGGTCCTACTTCTTGAGGACCTCGTGGGTGAGGAACTCGCCCACGTGCCCGATCTCCTGCTGGTTGATCCCGTGCCACATGCCGGTGTAGAGCACCTTGGTGAGCCTGACGTGCTTGCGGACCCAGGCCATGGTGAAGTCGATTTTGTCCGGGGTGATTACGGGGTCCTGCTGGTCACGGCCCCAGAACATCGGAATAGTTCCGTCCAGCTCGTCATCCCGGAAGCTGGGATCGTCGCCGGCGTCCACCACAAAGCCTGAGAGTCCGACGACGGCTGCGAAGTCCGTGGGCCGCTGCCGCAGGAGCGTGGTGGCCATGGCCATGCCCATGGAGAAACCGAGCAGGGACACCGACGGGTGCCCCGCCCTGATGGTGTCGATCCAGTCCAGCACGAAGGAGGACGCGGCTTTGACCCGCTCGAGCGAGTAGTCAATGGACGCGGTGAGCGGGAACCAGGTGAACCCGGGGCCCATGGCGATGGGCGCCCGGATCGAGGCGACCGCGAAGTCGCCGGGCAGCAGGTCGGCCAGGCTCAGCAGGTCCTGCTCGTTGGCTCCGTAGCCGTGCAGCAGCACCAGCAGCGGCTTGCCGTCGCGCTGGTCCTCCGGATGGGACCACAAAACGACAGGGGCAGGAAATACTTCGGCTTCAGTCATGGTTTCCATTCTTACCAGTTACTAAGAGGTAACAACCTACGTTCGCGTAGCCAGAGAAGCGAAAGGCAGGATGGAGACCGTGACTGAAGAAAGTGCTATCCAGACCCCGCCCGCGCATTCCGGATCCCACCCCTGGACCCGCTACGTGGCCATGGGCGATTCCTTCACCGAGGGCATTGGAGACCCCGAACCCTCAAGCCCGGGCGCGTTCCGCGGCTGGGCAGACAGGGTGGCGGAGGAGCTCAGCCGCACCAAGCCGGACTTCGCCTACGCAAACCTGGCGGTGCGCGGCCGGCTGCTGCAGCAGATCGTGGACCAGCAGCTCGCTCCGTGCCTTGCGCTGAAGCCCGATCTGGTCACCCTTTCCGCCGGCGGCAATGACCTGCTGCGTCCGGGCGGGGACCCCGACGCCCTCGCCGAGAAGCTCGACTCGGTGGTCCAGATCCTGGCCATGGGCGGTGCCACCGTGGTGCTCTTCAATGGTCCGGACACCGGCACTTCCGTGCTCGGCAGGATCCGCAGCAAGGTTGCCATCTACAACGAAAACCTGCGGACCGTCGCCGCCAGGCACGACGCCGTGATCGCGGACATGTGGTCCCTCCGCCAGCTCAGCGATCCCCGGATGTGGGACCAGGACCGGCTGCACTTCTCCCCCCTGGGCCACCACACCATCGCCGCCATGGTGCTGGACTCGCTGAACGTGGAGCACACGCTGGAGCCGCTTCAGCCCAAGCCGTTTCCGCCACGGACGTGGCGCGAGGCGCGCTCGGGCGACCTGGTGTGGGCCCGGCAGTACTTCGTGCCGTGGGTGCTTCGGCGGCTGCGCAACCAGTCCTCCGGTGACGGCATCACCGCGAAACGGCCGACGCCGGGCCCAGTCTTCGGGCCGGGCGTTCCGTTGGGTTCCGGCGAGGGCCCACTGGGCAGCACCGAGGCTGCCCGGCGATAGCGCAGGTTTCCGGGATAGGGCATCAGGCAGCGGATTAGCTGGCAATGGACATGGAACCGGACGCGGCAGTGCGGCTGCGGCTTCATGCCCAAATGCTCCGGGAACCCGCCGCCCCCTCGCCGGAGGCCGCACTGCGGAGCCTGCTGGCCCTTCAGGCGCAGGAGTTTCCCTATGCGAGGTGGAGCCTGGCGCAGCGCGTGTCAGGCACCGCCAATCCACCCGTTACCGCCTTGGACATCGAGCAGGCCGTGGCCGACGGCCGGATACTGCGCACGCACATCCTCCGGCCAACCTGGCATTTTGTCCACCGGGAGGACCTCCGGTGGCTCCTTGCATTGTCGGCGCCCCGGCTTGGGCAGGCCAATGCCCCAACCTACCGCCGCACCGGCATTGACGCGGCAACGGCCGCCCGCAGCGCGCAGGTCCTGGCCCGGGCAGTCGAGGACGGAAACCACCTTCCGCGCGAAGGCCTCGCCGAAAAACTGCGGGAAGCCGGGTTTGCGGCCAAGGGCCTGGAGCTCGCCTACCTGGTCATGCACGCCGAAATCAGCGGCGTCCTGGTGAGCGGAACGCCGGTGCGCAGCGCCGGGGGTGCCCTAAAGCAGACGTATGCGCTGTTCGACGAACGGGTTCCGGCCGGACCGGAGCCGGGCCCCACCCGCGCGGAAGCGTTGGCTGAATTAGCCCGGCGCTACTTCACCAGCCGTGGTCCCGCCACCGTCAAGGACTGCGCGGACTGGTCGGGTTTGACAATGACGGAGGTGCGGGAGGGCCTGAAACTCACCCTGGCGGCACAGCCCGCAACGCTCGCCGAAACGGCGATTGACGGCGTCGTGCACTACCACCGTGCAGACGCCGCCGTTCGCCCTGCCGGCACTGCAGCGGAGGCCGGGCCACGGATCGACCTGATCCAGTGCTACGACGAATACATCATGGGCTACTCCGCTACCCGGCACTATATGGGCGGTGGCGTCCCGGCCTTCCCCTTCCAAGGCCAACCGATGCACGTGGTTTTGCTGGACGGGCGGATGGTGGGGTCCTGGCGGCACACGCTGCTTCCCCGCAGGTGCGAGCTTGATATCCGGCTCCCTGGTCCAGGTGATTCTCCGGGACCGCCATTGCCGGCGGCAGTGTTGTCAGCCGCAGTCCAGGAGGCCGTGGACCGGTACGCCGCTTTCCTCGCGCTCCCGGCCGTCCGCGTCCGCTACGGGGCTAAGCTGGAAGGACACACATGAGAGGCACGGCACCGTGAGCAACTTGTTTTTCTGGATCATCATTTTGTCATTCCTGATCCCGATGGCCATGCGGATGTACCGGAAGTCCGTGGCCCGCCGCAACCAGGATCAAAGCTTCTCCGGACGGTACCCCGAACAGTCCCCGGGCGGCGGAATCTTCCCCGGCTCCAACGGCCCGCAGAGCAAGCAGCCCCGGGACGGCTTCACCCAGCAGGACTACTTCAGCGGCGGATTCCGCCAGCTTGACCGGCCCGCGCCGCTCCCGCCGATGGACCAGCAGTTTCCGCCGTACGGCCAGCCCCTGCCGCCCGTACAGCCGGCCCCGCACGCAGAAGCCCCGCAGCAGCCTGCGGCCCCGGCGACTCCCCCGCCGCCGTCGGCCCCGCAGGGCTACCGCGCCCGCAAGCTTGCCGAACTTGATGAGAAGTACAGCAACGGGGAACTTTCCGTGGAGGAGTACATGACCCGCCGCGGCGAAATCATGAACGGCTAGCCTTCCCGCAAAAGCAACGCGGGGTCACTTCATGCCCGATATCCGGTCTCGGACGGGCGTGAAGTGACCCCGCGTTGCTGTTTCGGGATGCCGCTGGTTTCAGTCCACCTGCGGGAAGCCCAGGTCAATCACGGACGTGGCAGGGTCCGGCCACCGCGTGGTGACCACCTTGCCCCTGGTGTAGAACCGGATGCTCTCCGGCCCGTACATGTGCGTGTCCCCGAACAGCGAGTTCTTCCAGCCGCCGAAGGAAAAGGTGCCCACCGGTACCGGGATGGGCACGTTGACGCCCACCATGCCCGCCTCGACGTCGAACTCGAACTGCCGGGCGGCGCCGCCGTCGCGGGTGAAGATGGCAACCCCGTTGCCGAACTCGTTGTCGTTGACCAGGCGGACGGCGTCGCTGTAGGTGTCCACGCGGACCACGGACAGGACGGGGCCGAAGATTTCGTCGTCGTACACCTTCATTCCCGGCTTCACGTGGTCCACCAGGCTGACGCCGATGAAGAACCCGTTTGAATCGAACTGCTGCGAGCGCCCGTCAACAACCACCGTGGCGCCCTCGTTTTCAGCACCTGCCACGTAGGAAGCAACTTTGGCGCGGTGTTCGGCGGTGATCAGCGGGCCCATCTGCGAAGCAGGGTCGGTGCCCGGACCGATCTTCAGGGTGGCCATCCGGGTTTTGATGGCCGCGACGAGGTCGTCGGCGATATTGCCGACGGCGACGAGCACGCTGACCGCCATGCAGCGCTCACCCGCGGAGCCGTAGGCCGCCGAAATGGCCGCGTCCGCTGCCATGTCCAGGTCCGCGTCAGGCAGGACCACCATGTGGTTCTTGGCGCCGCCCAGGGCCTGGACCCGCTTGCCGTGGTCCGCTGCGCGCTTGTAGATCGACTGCGCGATGGGCGTTGAGCCCACGAAGCTGACGGCTTTGACGTCCGGGTGCTCGAGCAGGACGTCCACAGCCTCCTTATCGCCCTGGACCACGTTCAGCACACCGGCAGGCAGGCCCGCCTCCGCGAAGACCTCCGCGATGAACACGGCTGAGGAGGGATCCTTTTCGCTGGGCTTCAGGAGCACGGTATTGCCGCAGGCCAAGGCACTGCCGATCATCCAGAGCGGCACCATGGCCGGAAAATTGAACGGGGTGATGCAGGCAACGACTCCCACAGGCTGCCTGACGGAGTGGACGTCCACGCCGCTGGACACCTGCTCTGCGCGTTCGCCCTTGAGCATGTGGGACAGCCCGGTGGCGAACTCGATGTTCTCCAGGCCGCGGGAAATCTCCCCTTCAGCGTCGGAGAGTACCTTGCCGTGCTCGCTGGTGAGGATGGCCGCCAGCTCAGGCTTCCGCTGGGTGAGGATCTCGCGGACGCGGAAGAAGATGTTGGTCCGCTTGGCCAGGCTCGTTGCCCGCCAGGCCGGCAGCGCGGCCTTGGCAGCGGCAATGGCTTCCTCCACCCGGGCCGCGGAAGCCAGGGCCACCTGCTTCTCCTGTTCCCCGGTGGCGGGGTTGAAGACGGGGCCGAAGCGTTCGGCGTCGGCAATGCGGTTGCCGTTGATGTAATGCGGAATGGTCTGCATGATGTCTCTCTTCTACTTTTCTGAATCCAGCGAGCCGTCAACGAGCTTGATGATCATGGAGCAGTCCTTGCCGGACTCGCCTGCGTCAATGAGGCGCTGGTAGAGCTGCTGGACGTGCTTGCCGATTTCCAGCGGCGTGCCGGTGTCCTCGGCAGCGCTGATGGCCAGGCCGATGTCCTTGTTCGCCAGTTCGGCCGTAAACGTCGGTTCGAAATCGTTGTTGGAGGCGGCAGTGGGGACCACGCCGGGTACGGGGTACCAGGTGCGCAGGGCCCAGCTGTCGCCGGAGGATACGGAGGCGATGTCCCAGAACACCTTCTTGTCCAGGCCGAGCCGGTCCGCCAGCACGGCTCCCTCGGCGGTGGAGGCCAGATTGATCAGGAGCATCAGGTTGTTGCAGATCTTGGCCGCCTGGCCGGTGGTGGCTCCGCCGGTGGGGATGATGTTGGCGGCCATCGGTCCGATGTAGGTGGTGGCGTCGGCCACGGCTCCCGGTTCACCGCCCACCATGAATGTCAGTGTCCCTGCCTTGGCGCCGCTCATCCCGCCCGAGACGGGGGCGTCCACGAAGCGGAAGCCGGCGGCAGCGGCGGCGTCGTGCAGTTCCTTCGCTGCGGCGATATCGATGGTGGAGGAATCCACCAGCAGTGTGCGGGCGTCGGCATGCGCCAGCACGCCATCCCCGCCCAGGTAGACGGCCTTGGCGTGCTCGCCCTTCGGAAGCATGGTGAAAACGACGTCCGCTCCGGCCACGGCCTCGGCGATGCTCCCTACCGGCTTCACCCCTCCGGCCTCCGCTGCGGCGAGCGCGGCAGGGTTGAGGTCAAACCCCCGTACGTCGTGCCCTGCCTTCGCGAGGTTCCCGGACATGGAACCGCCCATGTTTCCCAACCCGATCCAACCGACAACTGCCATGGCATAAGCTCCTTTGCTGTGCATCCGGCCGAGGGCGGCCGGGAGGTCCGTGTCCACCATCACACCCTGCTACAGTGCAATCAAGGGGAAAAATCACAGATGGTATGTGCACTGATGCACACGAATGAAAGGCATGCGGTGGCGCGGCTTCCAAGTCCGGACGACCTGCTGATTCTGTTGACCG
Organism: Arthrobacter sp. AB6; assembly: GCF_031844545.1. Lineage (NCBI taxonomy): Bacteria > Bacillati > Actinomycetota > Actinomycetes > Micrococcales > Micrococcaceae > Arthrobacter > Arthrobacter sp. AB6. The sequence continues at coordinate 100,195 of NZ_JAUZVL010000004.1, read as the reverse complement.
TGGCCCGGCTGGGGCGTTTCAACGCCGTCGCTGAAACGCTGGGCACCACGCACACCACCATCTCGCGCCGGATCCTCGCCCTGGACAAGCAACTGGGCGGACGGACCCTGGAGCGCAGCCCGCATGGCTGGGAGTTGACGGAACTCGGCGCGTCGGCCGTCGCTGCGGCGGAGACTATTGAGGAAACTCTGGGGTCGCTGGCCGCCGTCACGGGCCAGGACCGGGACGCCCTGTCCGGCATGGTGCGCATCAGCACCTCCGACGGCTTTGGCGCCGAATTCGTAACGCCTGCGCTGGTCCGGCTCCAGCAGCGGCACCCGAAGCTGGATGTGGAGATGCTCAGCGCCACGCGCAAGGTCAGCCAGAACCGTTCCGGCGTGGACCTTGAGGTGGTGGTGGGCCGCACCGACGTGAGCAACGCGCAGACCATCTTCCTGACCAACTACTTCCTCAGGCTCTACGCCAGTCCCGCCTACGCGGCCGCCCGCGGCCTGCCGGAAACGCCCGACGGCGTGGGGCAGCATGGCTTCGTCTCTTACGTCGAGTCGGCCCTCCAGGTTGCCGAACTGGGCCACCGGTCCTCGCAGCTGCCGACGCCGAAGTCCAGCTTCCAGGCCACGAGTATCTTTGCCCAGGTTGAGGCGGTGCGCCGCGGCGGAGGCATCGGGCTGCTTCCCAACTTCATGGTGGCGCGGAACCCTGAATTCGTCCCGGTGCTCCCCGACGCCTTCGAACGCCAGATGCCCATCTGGGCGGTGGCCCGGCCGGAATCGCTGCGGTCCGCCCGGGTGCAGGCCGTGATTACCGCCCTCAAGGAGGAAGTGGCGGAGCGCCAGGAGCTGCTGGCAGCATAGGCTCCGGGCGCCTTGGGCCTGTTCAGGCCCGGAATAGCCGCCTGACCACCTGACCCGCGGCGAGCGCGTCGAGGCCTTCGTTGATCTCGTCAAGCGGCCGGGTGTCTGTGTGAAGGAGCTCAACGGGAAGCCTGCCCTCGCGCCAATATTGCAGGTACAGCGGAATGTCCCGCTCCGGCACGGCATCACCCATGTAGGAACCGAGCAACCGTTTCCCCGCCCCCGCGAACTGGAGCGCGGGGACCGTCAGTTCCGCGGTGGGGTGCGGCAGCCCCACTGAGACGACGGCGCCGCCGCGCGTCACGTGCTCCAGGCACGCAGCGATGACCCGGGCTGATCCCACGGCTTCGACGGCGATGTCCACGCCGTCACCGGTGGCTTCGGCAATCAGCCGGGGGGCGTCGTCGGGGGTTCCAACGGCGGTTGCGCCGCACTTCAGGGCGAGCCCGTGCTTGCCCTCGTTAGGATCGATGGCAATCACGGCGGATGCTCCCGCGAGCGCCGCGGCCATGACGGCCGAAAGGCCCACGGCGCCGAGCCCGAAAACGGCCACGGCCTGGCCGGGCTGGGCAGCCGCCGTGTTGAGCACGGCCCCCATTCCGGTGAGCACGGCGCAACCGAACATTGCGGCAACCGTGTCCGGGACGTCGTCGTCAATAGCCACCACGGATTCCCGGGCCACCACGGCGTAGTCGGCGAAGGCCGACACCCCCAGGTGGTGGTTGATCCGCTCCCCCGCCGGCGTCCGCAGCAGGGCCTCGCCATGCAGGAGGTCCCCCGATCCGTTGACCTCCGCCGCACGGTGGCACAGCGCGGGACGGCCAGCCCGGCAGGCACGGCAGCCGCCGCAGCTGGGGACGAACACGAGGACCACGTGGTCTCCCGGGGTGACGTCGGTGACGCCTTCGCCGACGGCGTCCACCCGTCCCACCGCTTCATGTCCCAGCGCCATGGGAAGCGGCCTGACGCGGGACCCGTCCACCACAGACAGATCGGAGTGGCAGAGGCTCGAATACGTGATGGTCACCCCCAGCTCCCCGGCCCGGGGTTCGGGGCGCTCAAGCTCCTGGACCGCCAGTGGCTTTGCCTCGGTGTAGTTGGTGCCGGACGGGACGGTGGCGTAAAGAACTGCTGCTCGCATGGCGGGTCCTGACGTCGAAGTGATGTGGGGCTGGCATGCGGCTGCCCGGACCTGCGATGGGCGGGTCCGGGCAGCTGCGGTGCATGGGTGTTGTTCTGTCCTGCCGCTGCTACTTCTTCTGGGCGGCCAGGAGGTCTGCCGTGCCCTTGGCATCGGCGGCGTCGACGTCGTGCAGGGAGATGCCGCGCGTTTCCTTGAGGAAGAAGACCGAAAGCCCTGTTACCACGCAGGCGCCCAGCAGGTAGAACGCCACCGGAACGGAGGACTTGAAGCTGCCCAGCAGGGAGCTGGCGATGATCGGCGCGAGCGAACCGGCCACGATCGAGGTCACCTGGTAGCCGAGGGAAACGCCCGAGTACCGCATCCGGGTGGGGAACATTTCCGCCATGATGGACGGCTGGCCGGCGTACATGAGCGCGTGGAACAGCAGGCCGATGGTGATGGCCGCCAGGATCATCATTTCGTTGGCGGTGTCCATCATGGGGAAGGCGAAGAAGCCCCAGGTTCCGGCGAGGATGGCACCGGCCATGTAGACGGGACGGCGGCCGAACGAATCGGACATCTTGCCCACCAGCGGGACGGCGCAGAAGTGGATGAAGTGGGCAACCAGCAGCAGGAGCAGGATGCGGGACGTGTCGGTCTGGACGACGACCTTCAGGTAGGTGATGGAGAACGTCACCACGAGGTAGTACAGGATGTTCTCCGCGAAGCGCAGGCCCATGGCGGTGAAGACGCCGCGCGGGTACCGGCGGAAGACCTCGGCCACGCCGTAGCCCTTGTGCTCAACCGTGACTTCCTTGCGTGCCTCGATGAAGATCGGCGCATCCTGGACCTTGGTGCGGATGTAGTAGCCGATGATCACGATGACTGCGGAGAGCCAGAAGGCCACGCGCCAGCCCCAGCCGAGGAAGGCTTCCTGGGACAGGGTGGAGGACAGGGTGAACAGCACACCGGTTGCAAGGAGGTTACCCATGGGAACCGCCGACTGCGGCCAGCTGGACCAGAACCCGCGGGACTTGTTGGGGCTGTGCTCGGCCACCAGCAGCACGGCGCCGCCCCATTCGCCGCCGACGGCGAAGCCCTGCACGAAGCGCAGGAACACCAGGAGGGCCGGGGCCCAGTAACCGATTTGGGCGAAGGTGGGCAGGCAGCCCATGAGGAAGGTGGCAACGCCCACCAGGATGATGCTCAGCTGCAGCAGTTGCTTGCGGCCGAACTTGTCACCGAAGTGGCCGAAGACGATGCCGCCGATGGGGCGGGCAACGAAACCTACGGCATAGGTGACGAAGGCGGCGATGATGCCGTCCAGTTCCGTCCCTGAATTGGGGAAGAACATCTTGCCGAACACCAGCGTGGCGGCCGAGGCATAGAGGAAGAACTCATACCACTCAACCACGGTGCCGGCCATGGAGGCCGTGACCACTTTCCTCAGGCCTGTGGCCTTGACGTCGGTTTCCTCTGGCCGCCGTGCGGCGGAGCTTTCCGTGCTCATTAGTGAACTCCTTCGGCGTCGTCTTCGACACCACTGGGACAGGCTGTGGCGGGTGCGTGTGATTTTGGACACGAACCGCCGGGTCCCAACGAGTATGGACCGCTTGGACGCCGAGCTCAACGGCGAATCATGCAGAGGCTGTCTGCAATAATGCACATTCCGCGGCGCCGGGGCGCGATGTTATGCCGAAAGGTGCTCCCGCAGCTGGCTGCCCAGCTGGCCGATTTCGGTGAGGAAGCCGTCGTGTCCGATGGGCGCCTCGATGAGGTGGACGTCCACGTCCCCGGGGAGTGCCCGCGCCAGCTCGCGGGATTGGGACGGGAAGTAGAGCCGGTCTGAATCCACGGCAGCCACAAAGAAGCGCGCCCCGGAGCGGGCCAGGGCCTGCTCGAGCGGCCCGCGGCCCCGGGACACGTCATGGCTCATGAGGGCCTCGGTGATGGCGATGTAGCTGTTGGCATCGAACCGCCGGACCAGCTTGTTGCCCTGGTGGTCCAGGTAGCTCTCCACCTGGTAGCGTCCGCGGGCAGCGAGCCGGTCACCCTGGAACGGGGATTCGGGGGCCTGCGGCGCGCGGCCGAACCGTCCATCCAGCTCCCCCGGGGAACGGTACGTGATATGGGCGATCCGCCGCGCCAGGGCAAGCCCGTCCTCCGGGAAAGGACCGCCGTAGTAGTCGCCGCCATTGAAATTCGCGTCCTGGCGGATGGCGAGGGTCTGTGCCTGGGCGAAGGCAATCTGCTCGGCAGTACTGGCGGCCCCCACGGAGATGACCGCGCAGCGGTGCACGCGGTCCGGGAACGTGATGGCCCATTCCAGGGCTCGTGCCCCGCCCATGGAACCGCCCAGCACGGCAAACCAGCTCCCGATCCCCAACTGGTCGGCCAACCGGGCTTCCGCTACCGTGCTGTCCCGCAGGGTCACGAGTGGAAAGCGCGAACCCCAGGGCGTTCCGTCCGGCGCGGGCGAGGACGGACCGGTGGACCCGTAGCAGCCTCCCACTATGTTGATGGACACCACGAAGAACTTGTCCGTGTCCACTGGCGCGCCGGGGCCGGCCAGCTGTTCCCACCAGCCTTCTTCGTCCGTGTCGCCGCGGGTCACGTGGGTGCTGCCGGTCAGGGCGTGTTCGATCAGGATGGCGTTGCTGCCGTCCTCGTTCAGGGTTCCCCATGTCTCGTATGCGAGGACGACGTCCGGCAGGTAGCCGCCGGCCTCGAGCTGCAGTCCCCCGATGGAGGCATAGCGGACAATCCCATGTTCGGGAACGGTAGTACGGGCGACGGTAACCGTCATGGCAAGACCTCTTCTACGCGCTTGCCCGCCGTCGAATGACCGGCAGGCCAGGTCTTCACCCGGGGCACCCCACCGCGGAAGGAGGGTTGCCGGCCAGCAAGCCGGGGCTGTCACTGGCACTCATGACCTGGTTCGAGTGTACGAAACAGCCCCTGCCTGCCGCCAAGAGTGTGACTGGTTGTGACTTCCCCGGCTTGCCGCCGTGCTGGGCGGCCGGGTGCTGCTAGGCTCCGGTTGCCTCCTTGGCAGCACGGAAGCCGGCTTCCAGGTCCGCCAGGATGTCGTCAATGTGCTCGATCCCCACCGACAGCCGCACCAGGCCCGGAGTGACCCCGGCCACCACCTGCTGCTCCGGAGAGAGCTGGCTGTGGGTGGTCGACGCCGGGTGGATCACCAGGGAGCGGACGTCGCCGATGTTTGCCACGTGGGAGTGCAGTTCCAGCGCGTCCACGAATCGTTTGCCGGCTTCGGCTCCGCCGGCGAGGTTGAACGACACAATCGCGCCGGTGCCCCTGGGCCCGTACTTGCGGCCCCGCTCGTACCACCGGCTGGAGGGCAGGCCGGCGTAGGCGACGGACTCGACGTCGTCACGCCCTTCCAGCCACCGCGCCACTTCGAGGGCGTTGGCAACGTGACGTTCCACCCGAAGGCTCAAGGTTTCCAGGCCCTGGGCGATCAGGAAGGCGTTGAAGGGCGACACTGCCGAGCCCAGGTCGCGGAGAAGCTGGACGCGGGCCTTCAGGATGTAGGAGAGGTTGGCGCCCAGGGCCCCGTCCTTGCCAAGGTCCCGGGCATACACCAGTCCGTTGTACGTGGGGTCGGGGGTGTTGAAGCCCGGGAATTTGGCAGGGTCCTGGCCGAAGTCGAACTTTCCGGAGTCCACGATCACCCCGGCGATCGCGGACCCGTGGCCGCCCAAGTACTTCGTAGCCGAGTGGACCACGATGTCCGCTCCCCATTCCAGGGGCCGGATCAGGTACGGGGTGGACAGGGTGTTGTCCACGATCAGGGGCACGCCGGCATCATGGGCGATGCCTGACACGCCCTCGATGTCCAGGACGTCCTGGCGGGGATTGGACACCGCTTCGGCGAAGAACAGCTTGGTGTTTGGCCGGACCGCGTCACGCCACTGGTCCAGATTGTCCGGGTCCGCCACGAAGGTCACGGAGATTCCGAACTTCTTCAGGGTGTGGGCGAAAAGATTGTACGTTCCGCCGTACAGGCTGGGGCTGGCAACGATGTGGTCCCCCGCCTCGGCGATATTAAGGACAGCCAAGGTCTCGGCTGCCTGTCCTGAACTCAGCAGGAGTGCTCCCAACCCGCCTTCAAGGCTCGCGATCCGCTGTTCCACGGCGTCCTGGGTGGGATTGCCGATGCGGGTGTAGATCGGCGCCAGTTCAGCAAGGGCAAAGCGGTTGGCGGCGCTTTCCGCACTGGGGAACACGAAGGACGTGGTCTGGTAGATAGGGAGCGCACGGGCGCCGGTGGCACTGTCCGGCTCCTGCCCTGCGTGGATCTGGCGGGTTTCAAAAGACCATCCGTTGGACAACTAAGGCTCCTTTGACATGGGCCCGGCATGCTGGAAGCGTCGCGGGCCGCGCTTGCCGCCCGGCCGTTGCCGGACAGCCAGGTCCTCACCCGGGGCACCCCACCGCGGATGGAGGGTTGCCGGCCAGCGAGCCGGGGCTTGGCGCTGGCACTCATGACCTGAGCCCAGTGTAGGAACAGCTCGCACCGACGTCACGAGTATGACTGGGTGTGACTTCCGCACGGGGTCAAACCAAGAAAATCAACTGCCTTCCTCAGATTTGCGCAAGGTCCCCGCAGGATCTCTTGAGGTTTGGCGTCCGCCGCCTCCGCTTCCGATAGATTGAGCTTCGGAATCTTCACTAGCCTGTTTCTCTATTCAGAGAAGGAACAAAATTCAATTGCCCCAGCCCTTTCTCCTGGCTCGCCACGCATTCCTTTCGTCTGTCGCGCTTTGCCTCATCAGCCTGGCAGGTGGGATCGTGGCGCCGCCCGTGGCAGCCGCGACCCCGACAGCCCCCCACGAAAGTGACAGCGGGCGCTACATCGTCCGATTCGCTTCTGGAACTGATGTCCGTGGTGAGGCGCGGACCCTGCGGGCCCAGGGAATCGAAGTGAGCCGCACCTTCGAAACGGCATTCCAGGGGGCTGCTGTCCGGGCGACACCAGGGCAGGCCGCCGCTGTTGCGCGTTCCGGACGGGCTGTGGCCGTGGAACCTGACCACATCATCAAAGTCTCCGAGACACAGCTAGACGCTCCCTGGGGACTTGACCGCGCCGACCAGCAGGCACTTCCCCTCTCCGGGACGTATACGCCCCCTGCCACCGGACTGGGTGTCAGCGTCTACGTAGTGGACACCGGGGTCCTTGCCTCACACGTCGACTTTGGCGGCCGGGTTGCAGCAGGATGGAGTGCAATGGCTGATGGACTGGGATCAGGCGACTGCAACGGCCACGGAACGCACGTTGCAGGAACCGTCGCTGGCCATGTCTATGGTGTCGCAAAATCGGCCACCGTCATTCCGGTGCGGGCACTCGCCTGCGACGGCTCAGGCCTCTACTCGGACGTAATCGCAGGCCTGGAGTGGATTGTAGGACAGCACCGGGAGGGAGCTCCCGCCGTGGTCAACCTCAGCATCGGCGGGCCAGCCAGCAGTACGCTCGACGCGGCGGTCCAAGCTGTCATTAAGGACGGGGTCTCCGCGGTCGTCGCTGCGGGGAACAGAGCCACCGATGCCTGCTCCGCATCCCCGGCCCGCACGCCAGATGCGGTAACGGTGGCAGCCAGCGATACATCCGACAGGCACGCCCCATTCTCCAACCATGGAAGCTGCGTGGATCTCTACGCTCCGGGGGTGGGCATCAAAGCTGCTTGGCACACCTCCCCTAATAGCACGGCTGCGCTTAGCGGAACATCTATGGCTACACCGCATGTGGCTGGCGCGGCAGCACTTCTGTTGTCCGGAAACCCACGGCTGACTCCTGCACAAGTGGCTGAGGCAGTCATCGCCTCAGCTACAATGAGTCGCATTGCTGGAACCAGTCTCGGAACGCCAAACCGTTTGCTGCATATCGCACCAGCGGTCGAGAGCAACATCACGTCCGGTGCGGGCAGCTTCTCGTCCCAGATACCTTTCAGGCAGCTAGACACCCGCAACGGTACCGGAGGAACCACCGGCCTCGTCGCCCCCGGCGCCACAATCCGCGTGCCCGTAACCGGACGCGGCGGCATCCCGGCCACCGGAGTGTCAGCCATCGCAGTCAACGTCACCGTCACTTCCCCAACCAGCGTCGGAAACATCACCGTCCACGCCGGCGGCACAACCGCCCCCGGGACCTCCAACCTGAACTTCACCCCCGGCCAAACCACCCCCAACCTCGTCATCAGCCCCGTAGGCACCGACGGAACCATCGCACTGACCAACAACTCCAGCGGCACCGTCCACCTCATCGCCGACACCTCCGGCTACTACATCGACGGGACACCCTCAAATCCGGGAGCGTTCTCGTCCCAAGTACCTTTCAGGCAGCTAGACAGCCGCAACGGTACCGGAGGAACCACCGGCCTCGTCGCCCCCGGCGCCACAATCCGCGTGCCCGTAACCGGACGCGGCGGCATCCCGGCCACCGGAGTGTCAGCCATCGCAGTCAACGTCACCGTCACTTCCCCAACCAGCGTCGGAAACATCACCGTCCACGCCGGCGGCACAACCGCCCCCGGGACCTCCAACCTGAACTTCACCCCCGGCCAAACCACCCCCAACCTCGTCATCAGCCCCGTAGGCACCGACGGAACCATCGCACTGACCAACAACTCCAGCGGCACCGTCCACCTCATCGCCGACACCTCCGGCTACTACATCGACGGGACACCCTCAAATCCGGGAGCGTTCTCGTCCCAAGTACCTTTCAGGCAGCTAGACAGCCGCAACGGTACCGGAGGAACCACCGGCCTCGTCGCCCCCGGCGCCACAATCCGCGTGCCCGTAACCGGACGCGGCGGCATCCCGGCCACCGGAGTGTCAGCCATCGCAGTCAACGTCACCGTCACTTCCCCAACCAGCGTCGGAAACATCACCGTCCACGCCGGCGGCACAACCGCCCCCGGGACCTCCAACCTGAACTTCACCCCCGGCCAAACCACCCCCAACCTCGTCATCAGCCCCGTAGGCACCGACGGAACCATCGCACTGACCAACAACTCCAGCGGCACCGTCCACCTCATCGCCGACACCTCCGGCTACTACATCGACAAATAAATCGGCGGGAGCTTCTTCCGACCCCACCCCGCCCGCAGGCACCGCCGGGATCAGAAGTCTCCAGTTAGGATTACCTAAGCTGAGAGGCCGATCACAAAGTGCCAAGATGTTGGCATGCGCATGGATCACGTCTCTTACGCCTGTGAACACGATGGCCTGGCTGCCACCACCGAACGTATTTCCTCTGCCCTCGGCGTTGAGGCAGTGAAGGGCGGGGTACACCCGCGGTTCGGAACCCGGAATATGATCATCCCGCTCGCGGGGCACAAATACCTTGAGGTGGTGGAGGTCCTGGACCACCCCGCTTCCGACAAGGCCCCTTTCGGGCAGGCTGTGCGTGCACGGTCTGCCGCGGGCGGCGGCTGGATGGGCTGGTGCGTCGAGGTGGACGACCTCGCTCCCTTTGAGGAGCGGCTGGGCCGCTCCGCCGTCAACGGCAACCGCAAGTTCCCTGATGGCCGCGAACTGGTCTGGAAGCAGATCGGCATCCTGGGCCTGATTGCCGACCCCCAGGTTCCGTACATGCTCAAATGGGAGGGGGATCCGTCCCTGCACCCGTCCAACGCCTACGAGAGCAACGTCAAGATGAGCTGCCTCACCATTGCCGGTTCCGCGGCCCGGGTTACGGAGTGGCTGGGCGAACCGGTCGAAAAGCCGCTGGAGGACGTCGCCGTAGAGTGGGTGGCGCCGCACGGAACTCCCGGGATCCTCTCAGTAACGTTCGAGACCGGCAACGGAGCCGTCACCATCTGACCCGCACTCCTGGCCTTCGGCCGCCATCAGCACGTGACAAAGGCGTCACCTGCCGATGGCGGCCGAATCCATTTCTCCGGCTCTCTGACGCCCGGACCCTTAAATGTCGTAGGCCGTTGCCATGATGGCTGTATGGGGAAAGCGGCGGTGGAAAAGGCGTTTGAGGACATCAATGCCGCTCTTGCCGTGCTCAATGCGGAGGCGGATGGGTGCGGTTCGGAACCTTTCTCGGCTGCTGATCCCTTGGCCGGGCTGGCTGACGGGTGCCTGGACATCCTTGCCGGCTCCCGGGAGGCGGAGGCCCGGTTCGCAGGCCTGAAGGCCCGTGCTGCCGCGAAGTATGCGGACACCGCCCGGGCCATAGCGCCGGACGCGCCGGTGCAAGCGCAGGAAGTGGCCATCGCTGCGGAAATCGGCAGCCTCCTGGCCGTCGGTTCCCGGGCTGCGGGTTCATTCCTGGCGGCAGCCCACGCCCTGACCAAGGAGTTGCCGCTGACACTCTCGGCGCTGCAGACCGGGACAATCTCGTGGCAGCACGCCACAGTCATGGTGGACGAAGCCGCCACCCTTGACCCCGCAGGCGCCGCCGCCCTGGAAGCCCACTTCCTGGACCCGGACACAGCAAGACCAGCCACGGCCGCCCCGATCGGCGAGATGCCCGCCTACCGGTTCCGGGCCAAAGCCCGGACCTGGCGGGAACGCCACCACGCCGACTCCATCGAAAAACGCCACGCCAAGGGTATGGCTGACCGGCGGGTCGAATACCGGCCCGACCAGGACGGCATGGCCTGGCTCGCCGCCTACCTGCCCGCCCACCACGCCTCCGCGATCTGGAACCGGCTCACCGCCATCTCCCGGGGCCTGCAGGGACCTGCCGAGGCCCGCACCCTCACCCAGCTCCGGGCCGACACCTTCACCGAAGCGGTCCTCAACGCAGGGCTCCTCACCAGCTGCACCACCAGCGGAGGCAACGGGACTGCCTCGCCCCGGGCCGAGGTCCTGGTCACCGTGCCCGTGTTCTCCCTGCTGGGCCTGACCGGGGAACCGGCCATGCTGGACGGGTACGGGCCCATCCCGGCGTCCATGGCCCGGGACCTCTTCGCCGACGGTGCGAACTCTTTCTACCGGGTGCTGGTGGACCCGCGGGACGGGGCGCCGCTGGAAATCGGCCGCACCAGCTACCGGGTCAGCAAGGCGATGCGGAACTGGCTCAGGCTAAGGGACGGCAAATGCCCCTTCCCCGGCTGCAGCAACCACTCCCTCGACAACGAAACCGACCACCTCCTCGCCTGGCACAAAGGCGGCACCACCGGGGTATCAAACCTCGGACAGCCCTGCCCGAAACACCACAAACTCCGGCACACCAGCGCCTGGAAACCCACCCCCGCCACCAAAACCGAACCACCCGGCTGGACCTCACCCACCGGCCGGATCTACAAGAGCGAACACCAGGACTGGGAACCACCCCGCTGGCCCCAACAATCAGGGTCCGTGACTAGCGAATCAGAAGCCGTGACCGGCAGACCGCCGGACTATGCCTACCTCGGGCTGTCCCCGGGAGAAGAAGCCATGGAACGGTTCCTGCACGCCCCGCCCGCCTGACCGCGTGCCGCCGTCGTCCTTCTCGTATGCCGTCCTGCTCGTATGCCGTCCTGCTTGTATGCCGTCCACGTCGCATCCCGCCCCGCATGCCTACCGTGTGCTGTCCGGGCGCCTAGCCCAGTCCTACGGCCTTGCCAAAGAGGCTGAAGCCTACAAAAGCGACGATATCCAGCAATGCATGGGCAATGACAAGCGGCATCACCCGCCGTGTCCGGGTATACAGCCACGCGAAAACCACACCCATCACGAAATTCCCGAGGAAGGGCCCGAACCCCTGGTACAGGTGGTAGCTGCCGCGCAGCAGCGAGCTCACCACTATGGACAGCGGCACGCTCCAGCCGAACTTTGCAAAGCGGTTCAACAGGTACCCCACCACGATGACTTCCTCCACCACCGCATGGCGCATCGCGGACAGGATGAGCACCGGCACCGTCCACCAGTACGCGTCCAGCGCGCTGGGAATAATGGCCGTCGTGATTCCCAGCGCCCTGCCGGCGGCGTAGAGCCCAAGGGACGGGATGCCGATCAGTGCCGCCAACCCCAGGCCTTGGAGCAGGTCCCGGCCCGGGCGGGCGAAGTTGAAGCCCAGTTTCTGGAAAGCAGAACCAGAGCTGGCGCCGTCACCCGATGCGGCCTGTCGTTGGTCGCTGAGGAAGTAGATCACCAGCATCACCGGCACCAGCGCAAAGAATATATCCAGCAGCTGGTACGTCAGGTCAAAGTATTCGCGCGTGCTCTGGGAGCGGTTGAGTGTGGAGGTGCCTTCCACCAGCGGCGCCCGGGTCATCTTGTCCAGGAGCTGCACCACCGAGTACACCGCAGACTGCCCCAAGGACAGGCCCAGGACAATCCAGACTTCGAGCCGCAGTCGGCGGCGGGAGGGAACCAGCATGTTCCCATCTTGCCTTCAGTTTCTGGATCCGGGCTGATTACCGCTTAGTGTCCTGTACCCGTCAGCGTCCTGCCTGCGCCGGAATGGCCGGGAGCCGAACAGCCCCTTGCCTCAGCTGCCGGCGACGATCACTTCGGTGCCGTTGGCCTCGAACGCTGCCTTGTCCCGGGCGGAAATCCCGGCGTCGGTGATCAGCCGGGTGAAGTTGTACCCGTCCATGGTGGCGAAGGCGCGCACCCCTACTTTGGAGGAGTCAGCCAGCACGTAGGAGACGCGCGCCCTGCTGGCGAGCAGGGCGTTGACCGAGGCTTCGCCCTCCCCCGTGTTGGTTGGCCCCACTTCGGGATCGATGCCGTTGACGCCGATAAAGGCAATGTCCAGCACCACCTTCTGCATGATGATGTCCGTGTACGGCCCCACCAGTTCGTACGAGCGGGGGTTGAGGATGCCCCCGGTGACCATCACCTTGATGTTGGGCCGGACCGCCAGCTGCCCTGCGATGTTGATGGCGTTGGTCACCACCGTCAGGGTGGGCTGGTTGGACGGCGCGTTGAGGTCCTCGCGGGTGGCCAGGATCTGCGCCAGGGCGGTGCTGGTGGTGCCGCCGCAGAGGCCGATCACGGCCCCGGGGGCAATCAGCGCAGAAGCGGCCTGGGCGATCTGTTCCTTGGCCTCGGCATGGTCGTCGCGGTTGTACCGGCCCGGCAGGTCATAGGCGAGGGCTCCCGTGGTGGCGCCGCCCCGGGTCCTGGTGAGCAGCCGCCGCTTGGCAAGACTGTCGAGGTCCCGCCTTGCGGTGGCAGGCGAGACATTGAGCGTACTGACGATCTCGTCGACCTCCACCTGGCCGGTCTTGGCCAGGAGGTCAAGGATTGCCGTCAGACGGTCGGTGCGGGTCATGCAAGGCCTCCAAAAGCTCCCGCCACCGGGCTGTGATGACGTTTTCTGATCATAACAGAACCCTAATGATCACCTAACGTCAGTTGATCGGCCACGAGCTACCGCTCCCGCCGGCCGGCCCGCCATACAGCGTACGTCAGGGGCATGCCAGGCCGGTAGGCGAGATGGGTGGCCGAGGGCGCGTTCAGCAGGTGCAGGTCCGCGCGGTGTCCGACGGCGACCGACCCCACCGCACGCTCGCCGTCGGCGTCGTTGCCTTTGTCCTTGTGGAGGGCCAAGGCGCCGCCGTACGTCGCGGCACGGACGGCTTCATGGACGCTGAGCCGCATCTGCAGCACCGCAGTGGTGACACAGAATGCCATCGAGCTTGTGTAGGAGGTGCCTGGATTGCAGTTGGAGGCGAGGGCCACCTGGACCCCGGCATCCAGCAGCTCCCGCGCGGGCGCAAGTGGCTGGCGCGTGGAGAGGTCGCACGCCGGCAGGCAGGTTGCCACGGTTCCGCGCGTCCCCGTCCCGCTGCCGGCATCCCAGCCGCCCCAGGTGCCGGCCAGCGCATCCACATCCTTGTCCGCGAGGTAGTTCACGTGGTCCACGCTGGCTGCTTCGAATTCAACGGCAAGCTGCACGCCCGGGCCTTCGCCGAGCTGGTTCCCGTGGACCCGCAGCCCCAGCCCCGCATCACGGCATGCCTGCAGGACCCGGCGGGACTGCCCGGCCGTGAAAGCCCCTTCCTCGCAGAAAACATCGGCCCACTGCACGTAGGGCCGGACGGCGGTGAGCATGGGGCCGCACACGAGGTCCGTGTAGGCATCCGGGTCCTGCCCGGAAGGGACCAGGTGCGCCCCGAGATACGTCACCTGGTCCGCCACGGTGGAAGCTATGCGGGCACTTCGGGCCTCGTGCTCCACGTCGAGGCCGTAGCCGGTCTTCGTCTCAAGGTAGGTGGTCCCCTGCGAGACGGCCTCGGCCACGCGGCCCAGGGCCAGGCGGGTGAGGTCGAAATCGGAGGTGGCACGGGTGGCGTTCATGGTCACCGCAATCCCGCCGGCCGAGTAGGACTCCCCCGCCATCCGCGCCTCGAACTCTGCCGTCCGATCACCGGCAAACAGCAGATGGGTATGGGAATCCACCCAGCCGGGAAGCAGGGCCCGGCCGCCGGCGTCCACGGCGTCGTCCGCGGCCGGGGCATCGGCTGCTGGACCGATCCAGGAGATCCGCTCACCTTCGACCACCACTGCGGCGTCCGTCAGGACCCGGTGCTCCAGGTCCTGCGTCATCAGCTCGGCGATATTGGTGATCAGCGTACTCATACAGCCATTGTTCAGCGCCGGACGGACCAGCGGGTGGCCGCCAGGGCCTGCGCTGTCCGGGATGCCGGACCATCCGTGCCGGCTGCGGCACCCGCACCGCCCTTGCCGGCCAGGATCTGGGCGGCCGCGAGCTCAGCCATGGCCGAAGAGGTCTGGAAACCGTAGCCGCCCTGGCCGGCCAGCCAGTAGAAGCCGGGCGCTTCGGCGTCGAACCCTGCCACGGGGACGCCGTCGGCAGCTTCCGTCCGCAACCCTGTCCACGCCCGGCGGATGTCCTTGATCCCGAGGGTGGTCACCTGGTTCAGCCTGCCCACCAGCCGCTCGATGTCCCCCGGCCGCGGACGGGCGTCCTCCGGCCCGCTCGGTTCCGATTCAGATGGCGAGATCAGCACATCGTCCCCATCCCGGCGGAAATAGAACGTGTTGTCCGCTGCCGCCACCATGGGACAGCGTTCAGGCAGGGGATGTTCGACGGCGGCAATCGCCGCGGTGCGCCGGTACGGCTGCAGCCCCAGCTTCTCCACACCGCTGATGACGGCGAACTCGTCCGCCCACGCTCCGGCGGCGTTGACCAGGACGCCCGCCTGGAAGCCCTCCGTCCCGGCACCCACCTGCCAGCCGGAGCCAAGGCGCTGCGCGGTGTGCACCCTGGCGCCAGTGATGATGTCCGCTCCGGCAGCCGCAGCGCGCTGCCGGTGGTCCTCCAGGAGCAGTGGCGCATCGCATCCGTAGGACCCGGCGTCCAGTCCTGCCGCCTGGAATGTGCCGGGGACCAGCGCCGGGCACAGTTCCAGCGCTTCAGCGGGCGTGATGGGCTGCATGTGCCCGCTGGCTTCGGCTGCCACTACTTCCTCGGAGCCGATCAGCATGAAGCTGCGCGGCGTAAGGACTGGCCGGGGCAGCTCGGCATCCCGGGCGGCAATCAGCTCAAGTGTCCGCACGGTCAGTTCCTGGACAACCGGCGGGCCGTAGCTGGGGATGAACTGGCGGGCCGAGCGGGAGGAAGTGTGGTACGCCAGCTCCTGCTCAGCCTCTACCAGCGCCACGCTGCAACTGTCCGCCAGCGCGGACGCCAGGGACAGTCCGGCAATGCCGCCGCCCACGATCAGGACATCGTAATGTGCTGCCATTTCTCCATCCTCGCAGAGTTGGTGCCCGGCCTTTCCTGTCTTAGCCTGCCACTTCCGCCCGGCTGGCGACGAAGGCACGCACGCAGGCTTCGACGTCGTCCGCTGAATGCGCAGCTGAAAGCTGCACCCGGATACGGGCGGCACCCCGCGGAACCACCGGAAAGCTGAACGCGGTGACGAAGACGCCATGCTGCAGCATCCGGTCAGCGACCTTGGCAGCCATCACGGCGTCGCCGAACATGACCGGAACAATGGCATGCTCGCCGGGCAGGAGGTCAAAGCCCTCCTCCGTCATCTGGCGCCGGAACAGGGCGGCGTTTCCGAAGAGCGTGCGCCGCAGGTCCGCCGAGTTCTCCACCAGGTCCAGCGCCTTGATGGTGGCGGCGACGATCGCGGGGGCCAGCGAATTGGAGAAGAGGTACGGGCGGGCCTTCTGCCGGAGCATTGCCACCACTTCGGCGCGGCCGGACACATAGCCCCCGGATGCTCCGCCCAGCGCCTTGCCGAACGTGCCGGTGTAGATGTCAACGCGGTGCGAAACTCCTGCGTGTTCGGGCGTTCCGGCACCGGTGGCGCCCATGAAGCCTACGGCGTGCGAGTCGTCAACCATCACCATGGCGTCGTACTTCTCGGCGAGGTCGCAGATGGCTTCAAGCGGGGCAAGGTAACCGTCCATGGAAAAGACCCCGTCCGTGACGATGACCTTGCGGCGGGCGGGCTGGTCCTGCGTGGAAGCCTCCACAAGCTTCGCCTCCAGGTCCGCCATGTCCTGGTTCGCGTAACGGTAGCGCTGCGCTTTGCAGAGGCGGATGCCGTCGATGATGGACGCGTGGTTCAGGGCATCGGAGATGATGGCATCCTCCGGCCCGAACAGGGACTCGAACACCCCGCCGTTGGCGTCGAAGCAGCTGGAGAACAGGATGGTGTCCTCGGTGCCCAGGAACCGGGAGACGCGGGATTCAAGGGCCAGGTGCAGGTCCTGGGTGCCGCAGATGAACCGCACGCTTGCCATGCCGAAGCCGCGTTCATCCATGGCGTCCTTGGCCGCGCGGATGATGTCCGGATGGTCCGCCAGGCCAAGGTAGTTGTTGGCGCAGAAGTTCAGCACGTCCGCGCCCTGCTGCCCCATCTGCCCGGCGGTGATGTGGCTGGACTGCGGGGAACTGATGCTGCGTTCTGTCTTGAAGAGGCCCGCGCTGCGGATGTCCTCCAGCTCTGTGCGCAGCTGGTCCTTGATCGAGGTGTACATGGCGTTCCTTAGAGTTGGGTCCAGTCGAGGACAACTTTGCCACCTGTGCCGCTGCGGGCAAGGGCGAAGCCTTTTTCCCATTGGCCGGCAGGCAAGGTGTCAGTAACGACGGCGGAAATTCCGGCGTGCAGTACGGGGTTGGAAGAGAGCATGGCGCTCATGGCGTACCAGGTCTCATACATTTCGCGGCCGTAAATGCCTTTGAGCGTGAGCATGTGGGTGACCACCTTGCTCCAGTCGATGATGATGTCCTGGCTGGGCAGCCCCAGCATGGCGATCCTGCCGCCGTGGTTCATGTTGTCGATCATCTCGGGCAGCGCGCCGGGGTGGCCGGACATTTCCATTCCGATGTCAAAGCCCTCGCGCATTCCCAGGCTGCGCTGGGCGTCGCGGACGCGGGTGGTGGAAACGTCGATGGCAAGGTCGGCGCCCAGCTGGCGGGCAAGCTCCAGCCGGGGGCGGGACACGTCGGTAATGGCGATCTTGCGGGCACCGGCATGGCGGGCGACGGCGATGGCCATTAGCCCGATGGGGCCGGCGCCGGTAATGAGGACGTCCTCGCCCACCAGGGGAAAGCTCAGCGCCGTATGCGTGGCGTTGCCGAAGGGGTCGAAGATGGCGCCGAGCTCCGGGGTGACCGAAGGGTCGTGGTGGACCCAGACGTTGGTCTCGGGAATCACCACATACTCCGCGAAAGCGCCGTCCCGCTGCACGCCTACGCTCACGGTGTGGATGCACATCTGGCGCCTGCCGGCCCGGCAGTTGCGGCAGATGCCGCAGACAACGTGGCCTTCGCCGGACACCCGGTCGCCCACCTTGACGTCGCGGACGTCTTGGCCAGTCTCCACTACTTCACCGTAAAACTCATGGCCGGGGATGAGGGGAGCTTCAATGATCCCCTGCGCCCAGGAGTCCCAGGACTGGATGTGCAGGTCCGTGCCGCAGATCCCGGTGGTCATGACCCGGATCTTCACGTCCGCGGGGCCGGCCTCGGGTTCGGGGCGCTCCACCAGTTCGAAGCCCGCCTGTGGGCCGGCCTTGTACAAAGCCTTCATCGGCTTCCTCACTCTTTGTCTGTCTCTGGCATGTCCTGCCTTCCCCATTACAGCGAGGGGAAAGCTTTAGCACAACAGTGGAATTCTCAATCGACGATGTAGCTTGCCTAATGCGTAGACTGGCGGGATGGAAATCCACCAGCTTGAAATCCTCCGGGAACTCGGCGCCTTGGGAAGCGTCAAGGCCGTGGCCGATACCCTCATGGTCACCCCGTCCGCCGTCTCCCAGCAACTGGCGCTGCTGCAGCGGAAAATCGACGTTCCCCTCACCCGCAAGGACGGCCGCAACCTGGTCCTTACCGAGGCAGGCCAGGTGCTGGCCGACGCCGGGGCAGCCGTCGTCAGTGCCATGGCCGACGCCCGGGGCGCCATCGGGAACTATCACGGCTCGTCGGCCGGGCGGGTGACCCTGTGCGGGTTCCACAGTGCCGGCCAGGCGGTGTTCGCTCCGTTGGCGCGGATCCTTGACGCCCCGGGCCAGCCGCGCATAGAACTCTCGGATGAGGACGTTGCCCAGCAGGACTTTCCCGCCCTGACCGCACGCTATGACCTGGTGCTCGCCCACAGGATGGACCACAGCCCGCGGTGGCCGGCAGAGCGCGTCACCGTGATACCACTGGCGCACGAACCGCTGGATGTGGCCTTGCCGGCCGGGCATCCCCTCGCGGCCAAGGCTGCGGTGACGGCGGACGACGTCGGCGGCGAGGCCTGGGTGACCAGCCACACCGGTTACTCTCCCGCCGACGTGCTGTCCGCCGTCGCCGCGGTTTCCAGCCGTGAGCCGAACATCGTCCACCGGATCAACGACTACTCCACGGTGGCGGCCCTGGTTGCTGCCGGCGGAGTGGTGGGCCTGCTCCCGAGGTACACCGCCGGCCCGGTGCTCAACCCGGACATCGTGCTGCGGCCGCTGGCTGGCATCAGCACCCGGCGCCGGATCGACCTTTTGGCCCGGCCGGAGAACCTGAAGCGCCGTTCGGTCACGATCGTCTCCGAGGCGCTGCAGAAGATCATGGCCGGGCTGGTGGAACGGGGCTGACCCAACTAGGTAGCGCTAAGTGTCGTTTTGAGGGGTCAAAACGACACTTGCTGCTACCTACTTTGCATGGCGTTTGCCGTGGCCTTTTTCGTGGCCCCGGCCCAGCCCGAGTCCCGGACCGTCACCGGCTCCTTCAACAATCCGCCCGGCCGTGGCCTGGTCCCCATTCCTGACGCCGGAAATCCGGACCGTGTCGCCGGCGGCGATGTCCGCGATGGTTCCGCCCGACGGCTTAAGCCGCTTGCCGCCGTCGGGCGTTGCCGAAGAGCCGTTGGCGGCGGGGGCAGGTACCTGCTTGATCTTCGTCTCCGCGTTGACAGCGTAGGTCTGCGAGTAGCCGTCCTCGCTCTTGACGGTGATCGAGGTGTCACTGACTGACTCCACCGTGCCGCGCTGCTCGAGGACAGTCTGGAAGGTGCCGTCCGCTTTCTTAACCACGCCCTCGCTGTGCAGGTGCTGCGGCCGCTGGGTCTTGTCCGGTTTGGCCGGCCGGTTCTCCTGCCCCGGCGCCGACTGCGACGGGGAGGGCTGCGGCGAGTCGGCGGCCCAGGCAAAGGCGACCCCGGCCCCCGTCAGGGTCAGGGCCACGGCTCCGGCGAGCAGGGCCTTGCGGATCTTCAATGCATCCCTGACGGACATGTCCATTCCTCCCACACAGCATCTCCCACAACACCGGCCTGCTTGTTCCTCGAAGCGGTGTCCTGCGGTTCAGTGTAGGACCGCGGCCGGCCAGTGAACATAAGTACTTTCGCGGCGCACGCACCTGAGTACTTAAAACAAAAACCGGGTAGCGCCAAGTGTCGTTATGGGAGCCCATAACGACACTTGGCGCTACCCGGTTGGGATGGGAGGGCTAGACGGTGACGCCCAGCTTCTCCAGGATCAGCTCGCGGACGCGCGCGGCATCGGCCTGGCCGCGGGTAGCCTTCATGACCCCGCCCACGATCGCGCCGATAGCCTGGACCTTGCCGCCGCGGATCTTGTCCGCGACGTCGGGCTGCGCGGCCAGGGCGGCGTCGATGGCTTCCAGCAGGGGCCCGTCGTCGGAAACAACGGCCAGGCCGCGCTCCTCCACGATCTCCGCCGGCGTGCCTTCGCCGGCGAGGACGCCGTCCAGCACCTCGGAGGCCATCTTGTTGTTGATCTGGCCTGCCTCCACCATTCGGGCGAGCTCCACGATGGTGGCGGGCTGGACGCCGAGCTGGCCCGGGTCCACGTCAGCGTTCTTGGCGCGGCCCACGATCTCGCCCATCCACCACTTCCGGGCCACGGAGGCCGAGGCTCCGGCGGCGATGGTTTCTTCGATCTCGTCCATGACGCCGGCGTTGACCACGTCGCGGAATTCGAGGTCCGAGTAGCCCCAGTCTGCCTGGAGGCGCTTGCGGCGGGCGGCCGGCGGCTCGGGCAGGGTGGCCCGGAGTTCCTCAACCCATTCGCGGGAAGCCACCACGGGAACCAGGTCCGGTTCCGGGAAGTAGCGGTAGTCGTCGGCATCGGACTTGGGTCTGCCCGAGGTGGTGGTGCGGGTGTCCTCGTGCCAGTGGCGGGTTTCCTGCACCACGGGGTTGCCGGCGTCCAGGACGGCGGCGTGGCGCTGGATCTCGTAGCGGACGGCGTGTTCGACGGCGCGCAGCGAGTTCACGTTCTTGGTTTCGGACCGGATGCCGAACCTTTCCCGGCCGTGCGGGCGCAGCGACACGTTGGCGTCGCAGCGCACGTTGCCGCGTTCCATCTTCGCGTCGGACACGCCCAGGTTCTTGACGATCTCGCGGACGGCGGCAACGTAGGCCTTGGCCAGCTCCGGGGCGCGGGAGCCTGCCCCCTCGATGGGCTTCGTGACGATCTCCACCAGCGGAACGCCGGCGCGGTTGTAGTCAACCAGGGAGAAATCGGCCCCGTGGATGCGGCCGGTGGCCCCGCCCATGTGGGTCAACTTCCCGGCGTCCTCCTCCATGTGCGCGCGCTCGATTTCCACGCGGAACACGGTGCCGTCGGAGAGCTCGATGTCCAGGTAGCCGTCGTATGCGATGGGCTCGTCATACTGGGACGTCTGGAAGTTCTTGGGGGTGTCCGGGTAGAAGTAGTTCTTCCGGGCAAACCGGCAGCTCTCGGCAATCTTGCAATTGAGCGCCAGGCCGATCTTGATGGAGGACTCCACCGCCGTCTTGTTCACCACCGGCAGGACGCCCGGCATGCCAAGGTCCACCTCGTTGACATTGGTGTTGGGCTCGTCGCCGAAGACGTTCGGGGCGGAGGAGAACATCTTGGTCTTGGTGTTGAGCTCAACGTGGACCTCGAACCCCAGGACGGGATCGTACTTCTCCATGGCCTCTTCAAAGCTCAGGATTGCTTCAGTGTTCATTATTTTGCCTCCTGGCTTCCAACAAGGGTTTCAACGGGCCCAACCGCCGAGGCGGCCAGCGCCGGGGCCTGGGCCAGCAGCGGGCCGCCCCACTTGGCCTCCAGCAGCGACTCCAGGACGGCGCCCACGCGGTACAGGCGGGCGTCCTCGCGGGCAGGGGCCAGCAGCTGGATGCCCACGGGCAGCCCGTCCTCGTCCGCCAGGCCGCCCGGCAGGGAGAGCCCGGGAACGCCGGCGAGGTTGGCCGGGATGGTGGCGACGTCATTGAGGTACATGGCCAGGGGATCGTCCAGCTTCTCGCCGAGGCGGAAGGCCGTGGTGGGGGCCGTAGGAGAAATCAGGACGTCCGCCACGGTGAACGCGGCGTCGAAGTCGCGCTGTACCAGGGTCCGGACCTTCTGCGCCGAGCCGTAGTAGGCGTCGTAGTAGCCGGCGGACAGGGCGTAGGTGCCCAGGATGATGCGGCGCTTCACCTCATCGCCGAAACCGGCGGCGCGGGTGGCACCCATGACGCGTTCGATGGTCATGGGGCCCTCTTCGGGGAGGACGCGCAGGCCGTACCGGACGCCGTCGAACTTGGCGAGGTTGGAGGACGCCTCGGAGGGCATGATCAGGTAGTAGGCGCCCAGGGCGTACTGGAAATTGGGGCACGAAACCTCAACGATCTGCGCGCCGGCCTCCTTGAGGAGTTCCAGGGCGTCGTTGAAGCGGTTCTCGACGCCGGCCTGGTAGCCCTCGCCGTGCAGCTCCTTGATGATGCCGATCCGCAGGCCCTCAACGTTGCCGGTCTTGGCAGCGGCGACGAGGTCGGCAAGCGGGTCCGGCAGCGAGGTGGAGTCGCGGGGATCGTGCCCGCCGATGACCTGGTGCAGGAGCGCGGAGTCAAGGACGGTCCGGGAAACCGGCCCGATCTGGTCCAGCGAGGACGCCATGGCGATGGCCCCGTAACGGGAAACGCTGCCGTACGTGGGCTTCACGCCCACGGTGCCGGTGACGGCGCCGGGCTGGCGGATGGATCCGCCGGTGTCGGTGCCGAGGGCGAGGGGCGCCTCAAAGGCGGCGACGGCGGCCGCGGACCCGCCGCCGGACCCGCCGGGAATGCGGTCCAGGTCCCAGGGGTTGCGGGTGGGGCCGTACGCGGAATGCTCGGTGGAGGAGCCCATGGCGAACTCGTCCAGGTTGGTCTTGCCCAGGATGGGCATCTTCGCGGCCCGCAGGCGTTCGACGACGGTGGCGTCGTACGGGCTGTGCCAGCCTTCGAGGATCTTGGATCCCGCGGTGGTGGGCTGG
Source organism: Arthrobacter sp. AB6 (assembly GCF_031844545.1). Lineage (NCBI taxonomy): Bacteria > Bacillati > Actinomycetota > Actinomycetes > Micrococcales > Micrococcaceae > Arthrobacter > Arthrobacter sp. AB6. The sequence goes on along the minus strand of NZ_JAUZVL010000004.1, from coordinate 77,544 downwards.
CCGATGGTGACGATGAGGTCCTTCACTGCGATGGGCACGCCCGCGAGGACATGCAGCGCTTCGGCCTCCGCACCGCCGGCGGCGCGGATGGCGTCCACCTCGGCGGCGACGGCGAGCGCTTCCTCTGCATTGACGTGCAGGAACGCGTTGACGCCGCGTTCACCGCCGTCCACCGCCGCGATCCGGTCCAGGTACGCCTGGGTGGCCTCGACGGAGGTGACCTCGCCGGCGGCGAGCTTTTCGGCCAGCTCGGCGGCGGAGAGGCGGATGAGTTTGTTCGTGTCAGTCATGGGTTTATGCCTCATCCAGGATTGCCGGGACCTTGAAACGGTTGTCTTCGGAGTCGGGCGCCCCGGAGAGTGCCTGTTCCGCCGTGAAGGTGTGGCCCACAACGTCTTCGCGGAACACATTGCTCAGCGGAATGGGGTGTGAAGTGGCCGGGACGTCGTCGCCGGCGGCCTGACTGACGGATTTGACCGAATCAACAATGACGGCGAGTTCGCCGGCCATCCTGTCCAGCTCTTGGTCACTCATCTCAATGTGAGCGAGCCGCGCGAGGTGCGCGACGTCGTCACGGTTGATCGCAGCCATGGATCTCCCCTGCAAAGTTTGAATTGATTTCCGATCCATTCTAGTGGGGAAACGATGATGCCCGTCTGACGACCCCCAGCGGGCGTCAGACGGGCACCTTCTTGCCGGGTCCCGCCACGAATGGCGGCAGCACGGCAGCTACAGACTAACCGATTCCAATGGCTCCAGTCAGCATGCCAATTCCCAGCATGACCAGGGACACTACCGCGCTGCGCCACAGGACTTTCTTGTGGTGGTCGCCGAGGTCCACCTTCGCCAGCGATACCAGGAGCAGGATGGCGGGAACCAGCGGGCTCTGCATGTGGAACGGCTGGCCGGTGATGGAGGCCCGGGCCATTTCGGCGGCGGTGATTCCGTAGTGGCCTGCGGTCTCGCTGAGCACGGGCAGGACGCCGAAGTAGAAGGCGTCGTTGCTCATGAAGAACGTCATGGGGATGCTGAGGATGCCGGTGATCACGGCCATCAGCGGGCCCATGCTGGACGGGATGATCTGTACAAGCCAGGCGGACATCGCTTCCACCATGCCGGTACCGGTCAGGACACCGGTGAGCACGGCTGCGGCCATGACCATGCTGACCACGGCAACGATCGACGGCGCGTGGGCCACGATCTGCGTGGCCTGGTCCTTGACGCGGGGGAAGTTCACCAGCAGGGCGATGGCCGATCCCACCATGAAGACGTAGGGCAGGGGCACGAGATCGGCGATGAGCATGCCCATCACGGCCACCGTGAGGGCCAGGTTGAACCCGAACAGTTTGGGCCGGAGCGTGGAGCGGTTGGGGTCCAGGGCCGTGTCAGCCAGCCCGGCATCATGTACGTCCTGCGAGCGCTGTGCGTCCTGCGAGCCCTGTGCGTCCTGGGGAGTTTCGGTGCGGTCCAGGACTGCAACGGAGGACCCCTCCGGGGACACACCGGCCGGGGCTGCTCCGCCGGGGTTGGTCTCCTTGCGTCCGCGGGCGGTTCCCGAACCACTGGCCCCACCGGAAGGCTGCGTGCCGCCGTCGAACCCTTCGACGGTTTCAGGGACAGACCAGATTTCCGGCGCCGTGGCGCGGAGGCGGTTGCGTTCCTGCAGTCCCAGGACCCAGGCGAAGGCCATGACCACGGCGACGCCCCCGAGGAGGGACGGGATCATGGGGACGAAGACGTCATTGACGTCGATCTTCAGGGCGCTGGCGGCGCGGGCGGTGGGGCCGCCCCACGGCACGATGTTCATGGTGCCGTTGGCCAGGCCCGCCACGCAGGTGAGGACCACGGGGCTCATCTTCAGCCGCAGGTAGATCGGCAGCATGGCTGCGGTGGTGAGGATGAAGGTGGTGGAGCCGTCGCCGTCAAGGGATACAGCTGCGGCGAGGATGGCGGTTCCCAGGACAACCTTGGCGGGGTCATTGCCCAACTTGCGGAGGATGAAGCGGACCAGCGGATCGAAGAGCCCGACGTCGATCATCAGCCCGAAGTAGATGATGGCGAACATGAGCAGGGCTGCGGTGGAGGTCATGGACTTCATGGAGTCCATCACCATGTCGCCGATGCCCAGGCCGGCACCGGCAAAAAGGCCAAAAACAGTGGGGACGATGATCAACGCCAGCACCGGCGTCAACTTCTTCGTCATGATCAGCACCATGAATACCGCGATCATGGCGAATCCAAGTAATACCAGCACGGCCGGCTCCTTCTTGTGAACAGCGGCACAGCGGTGTGACGCGTGCTACAGACTGTAGGGTGGCCGCCGTCACGGCAGTGCCTTTGGCTCAATTGATTGGCATACTGCTTATTGGGAGCATTTTGCTCATTGTGCTCACGTCGGTTTGTGTTCACTGCGGCCCGGCCACCTGCAGCGGGTCGGCACTGCCCGCCCGGACCCACATCAAGGAGGATCATGCAGCGCCCTGCGCCCCGGCCGCCGCTGCGGTTCTCCACCCAGACCCTCCTGCTGCAACTGTCCGTGGTGCTCCTGGTTGTCCTGTTCAGCGCAGCCGTCCACGCCTGGCTGACCTATGACCGCGCGGGCAGCGAGGCGGAAAACCGGGCCCTGACCCTGGCCAGGACGTTAGCCTCGGACGCCTCGGTGCGGGCGGACGTGCTGGCAATCAGCCAACAGCCGGGTACTCCCCCGGCCGCGGAACTGGCCGCGGGTCCCCTCATGGAGGCAGCCGAAGCCGCGCGGGCCCGGACCGGCGCCCTTTTCGTGGTGATCACCGATGAGACCGGCCTCAGGCTGGCCCACCCGGACCCGGAGCGGCTCGGCGAAAAAGTCAGCACCGATCCGTCCGAGGCCCTGGCAGGCCGGGAGGTCACCACCCGGAACACCGGAACGCTGGGCCCCTCCGCGGGGGCGAAGGTTCCCGTCTACGCTCCGGACGGCACCACCGTGGTGGGCGAAGTCAGCGTGGGGTACTCCATGGAAACCGTGGGACAGAGCCTGGTCCGCGACATCGGTCCGGTGGCCGTCACGGCGGCCGGCGCGCTGCTCGCCGGCGTGCTGGGTTCGTTCCTGCTGCGCCGCCGGCTGCAGCGGCTCACGCTGGGGCTGGAACCGGAGGAGATCAGCACGCTGGTCCACGACCAGGTGGCCGTGCTCGAAGGCGTTGACGACGGCGTGATCGGCGTTTCGGCCGACGGCCGGATCAGCGTGTTCAACTCCGCTGCGCAGCGGCTGCTGGGGTTGCCGGACCTGGCCGGAAGCCGCTGGGAGGAGGCGCCGGTTCCGGACCAGCTGAAATCGCTGACCCGGCCCGGTTCCGGCGGCCCGGAGGCACTTGAGCTCGTGGCGGGGGGACGGGTGCTGGTGGCCAATGCCCGCAAGGCCCTGCACCGGCGGGAGGACCTGGGCTGGGTGGTGATGCTCCGGGACCGCACGGAACTGCAGCAGCTCACCAGGCAGCTGGACGCCGTGGGAACCATGTCCACGGCGTTGCGGGCCCAGCGCCACGAGTTCGCCAACCAGCTGCACACCATTGCCGGCTTCATGAGCATCGGCCAGCACCAACAGGCCCGGGAGTACCTCGGCCGGCTGGCGGCCACCGGGCCGCTGAAGTTCCCGGTAGACCAGGCGGAGCTGCTCCAGGACCCCTACCTGCAGGCGTTCGTGGGGGCCAAGGGCGTGGAGGCGGACGAGCGGGGCGTGGCGCTGCGGATCGGTCCGGAGACCCTGGTCCGCGGGCAGGTGGCCGAGCCTCAGGACGTCACCACCGTGCTGGGCAACCTGATCGACAACGCGGTCAACGCTGCGGTGGCCGGCGCTTCGGAGGACCGCTGGGTTGAGCTGGAGGTGCTGGACGAGCCGGACGACGACGGCGGCACCCTGCACATCGTCGTCGCCGATTCAGGTGACGGGCTGGCGGTGGGAACGGACCGGGAGGCCTTCTTCGCCGAAGGGTTCAGTACGGCGTCCGGACCCGGACCCCACAGCGGCCGCGGCGGCGGCCAGGGTTTTGGCCTGGCGTTGGCACGCCAGCTGGCGAGGCGCCGCGGCGGCGACGTCAAGGTGCTGGATCCGGGCACCAAGGGCGGGCCCGGCGCAGTCTTCATGGCCACACTTCCGCGGACCACGGCAGCACGGGCCGGCCGGAACACCACGGGGCAAACCGGAAAGGACACCAATGCCTGAAGACTTTCGGGTGCTGATCGTTGACGACGACTTCCATGTGGCCAAGCTGCACGCGGCCTACGTGGATTCCGTGGCCGGGTTCCTGGCACTGGCGCCAGTGGGCACTGTGTCGCTGGCCCTGCAGTCCATCCACAGCCTGCGGCCGGACCTGGTGCTCCTGGACGTCTACCTGCCGGACGCCTCGGGGCTGGACCTACTCCAGCAGCTGGACGTGGACACCATCATGCTGAGCGCGGCCTCCGATGCCGCCTCCGTCCGGACGGCTTTCCGCCGCGGAGCCTTGGGCTACCTGCTGAAACCGTTCACGTCGGAGGCCCTGTCCCGGCAGCTGCGCTCCTACGCCCGGTACCGGCGCCTGCTGGGGCAGCCCGGGGCGCTGGACCAGGACGCGGTGGAGCGCGCCAAACGCGCCCTGATCCCGGGCGACGTCACGGCGTCGCCAAAACCGCGTTCGGCCACGGAGGCCGCGGTGCTGGAATCGCTGGTGCCCGGGGAACAGTACTCGGCGGCCGAGGTGGCCGGCCGGGTGGGCGTTTCGCGCGCCACGGCCCAGCGGTACCTGTCCGCCTTGGCGGACGACGGCGCCGTGGACATCCAGCTGAGGTACGGGACGACGGGCAGGCCGGAGCACCGCTACGGCCTGCCCCCGACGGCCTGAGCCGGGTGGCCCTGGGCTAGCTTGCGCTCCTGTGGGCAACGAGCTCGATTTCCACGAGCATCCTGGGGTCCAGGAACGGGAGGACGTGCACCAGGGACAGCGTGGGGCGGATCTCGCCGAACACCTCGCCGTGGGCACGGCCGGCTTCCTCCCACTTGCTGATGTCCGTCAGGTACAGCTTGGACTGGACGACGTCCTCGAAGCTGAAGCCGGCGTCAGCCAGGACCTTGCCGAGTTTCTGCAGGATGTACTGGGTCTGGGTGTAGAAGTCCTCCCCCACGATCCCGTCCTCGCCGCTGGCCGCGGTGGCCGAGATGTAGAGGGTGTTGTCCACCCGGACGGCGCGGGAGTAGCCGAGGGTCTGTTCCCAGACGGAGCCGGTGCCGAAGGTTTTGCGCATGGTGGGCCTTTCAATACTGGATTGGGTCGGCACCACTGTAGGGCTGCTACAGGTCCAGCCGGTAAACCAGCAGTTTTATGTCAGTTCCGGGAACCAGCCAATCGCGCTCGGGCACACGGGTAAAGCCAGTCTTGCGGTAAAGGCCGTGGGCGCTTTCCCAAGTTTGCCCGGTGGTAAGCGCGACGGCCCGGATACCGTCCAGTTGCCTGGCGTATTCGAGGATGGCTTCCACCATGGCCTTGCCTGCGCCGGTGCGCTGCACGGCCGGGTCCACCACCAGCATCCGGAACTCCAGCTCGTCATCAAGGGCGATATCCGCGTACGGTTCCCCGGCTCGCGCCAGTGTCACCGAACCAACCACCTTGCCGTCCCGCTCGGCCACCCAGATGGTGGCGTTCGCGGCCCTCAGCGCAACGTCCTGGATTGTGCGCATATAAGGGTGGTCGGCGTCCTCGAAGTAGCCCGCCGCGAGGTAGGAATCACGCGTGATGCGGGCAACGGCGTCGTAATCCGTTGCCACGGCGGGACGGACGGTTATGTGGTGCTGCACCCGTCAATGCTAGTGGTACCCGCCGGTAGCACCCCGCGAAAATCCCCTCTCCGTGACCGAACTATCAGTCAGAGCGGAAACTTGCCGGAGAGCTCCAGCCCGCCGGCGCAGGTCCAGGCGTCCAGGCGCTCCCCGTCGGCGGGTCCGCCCTCCAGCGGACTGGCCAGTCGGGGCCGCCGGACCCAGCAGCCGGCCTCTTCCGCGATCAGTGCACCCGCGGAGAAGTCGTGCTCGTTGAGGCCGCGCTCACCGTAGGCATCGTGGGTGCCGTCCGCAACGAGGCACAGGTCCAGGGCAGCGGAACCCAGCCGCCGGACATCCGCGAAACCGTCCAGCAGTTCGGCGAGGAAGGCGGCCTGCTCGGCACGGACGGCGGGATCGTAGCTGAAGCCCGTGGCCAGGATCTGCCCCTTCCTGCCGGGGACGGGCCCGTCCAGCCGGGTAACCCTGCCGCCTTCCTCAAGCCAGGCGCCGTGGCCCCGGGCGGCGTAATAGATGCGGCCCAGCGCCGGGGCGTTGACGACGCCGGCCAGCCAGGCGCCGTCGGCATCGGCCACAGCCACGGAGGTGGCGTAGTAGACGATGTTGCGGATGAAGTTGGTGGTTCCGTCCAGCGGGTCGATGGACCAGCGGTAGCCGGTGGGTGCTTCCGGCCGGGTGGTTCCGTGTTCCTCACCGGTGATGCTGTCGTCCGGCCGCGCGGCCGAGATGACGTCCCGGACCGCATGCTCGGCGGCAACGTCGAACGAGGTGACCCAATCGCCGGCGTCCCCCTTGTTGCTGGCCTGGAGTTCCTCGGCGTTCCTGCCTGCCAGGACCTGGGCGCCCGCCGCCGCTGCAGCCTTGGCGATCTCCAGCAGTTCCGTGGGGCTGGTCATGATTCACCGCTTTCTTCCAGGGCGGCCGGGCCGCCGGCCAGAAGCCGGCGGAAGCCGTCCTCGTCCAGCACGGGGATGCCCAGTTGCTCGGCCTTGTCCAGCTTGGTGCCGGCGCTTTCGCCGGCCACCAGGTAGCTGGTGTTCCTGGACACCGAACCCGCGGCCTTGCCTCCCCTGACCAGGATGGCTTCCTTGGCCTCGTCGCGGCTGAAGTTCGGCAGGGAACCGGTCACCACCACGGTCAGTCCTTCCAGGGTCCGCGGCATGGACTCGTCGCGTTCGTCCTCCATCCGGACGCCGGCGGCCGCCCAGCGGTCAACAATCTCCTGGTGCCAGTCCTCCGCGAACCATTCCTTCAGCGCTGCGGCAATGGTGGGGCCCACGCCGTCAACGTGTGCCAGGTCTTCCTCTGACGCCTGGCGGATGGCATCCATGCTGCCGAACGCCGTCGCCAAGGCGCGCGAGGCCCGCGGTCCCACGTGCCGGATGGACAGGGCCACCAGCACTCTCCACAGCGGTTGGGTTTTGGCTTTCTCCAGTTCCTTGAACAGTTTCTCGGTGGTGGCCGTGGGTTTGGAGGGGGTTTTGGCCGTGCCCTTGCTGTAGAAATAGGGCACCAGTTCGTAATCGCCGGTGGGGACGCCCTTGGACCGCTTCTCGCGCCGGATCCGGACTCCGGCCAGGTCCTCGGGGGTGAGGTCGAAGAGCGCAGCTTCCGAGGTGAGCGGCGGAACTTCGGGTTCGGCCGGCTGGGTCAGTGCAATGGCAGCCTCCCAGCCGAGGGCCTCGATGTCGAAGGCTCCGCGGCCGGCCAGGTGGAAAACCCGCTCCCTTAGCTGCGACGGGCACGATTTGGCGTTGGGGCAGCGGATGTCCACATCGCCCTCCTTGGCCGGAGCCAGCGGTGCGCCGCAGGAGGGGCATTCGGTGGGCATCACGAAGTCGCGTACCGGCGGGTCCTGCTGGTCGCGGAGGGCAAGGACGGGGCCCACGATCTCCGGGATGACGTCGCCGGCCTTGCGCAGGATCACGATGTCGCCGATCTTCACGCCTTTGGCCTTGACCACGTCCTGGTTGTGGAGGGTGGCCATCTCCACCGTTGAGCCCGCCACTTTGACGGGCTCCATGAGGCCAAAGGGCGTCACGCGGCCGGTGCGCCCCACGTTGACCTGGATGTCCAGCAGCTTGGTGTGCACTTCCTCCGGCGGATACTTGTAGGCGACGGCCCACCGCGGCACCCGGGTGGTGTAGCCGAGGGCCCGCTGGGTGGCGAAGTCGTCGACCTTGATGACGATGCCGTCGATCTCATGCAGCAGCTTGTGGCGTTTGTCCCCGTAGCGCCTGATGAATTCCAGGACCTCGTCCAGGCTCCCCAGCACCTCGGAGTAGGGGCTGACGGGCAGGCCCCACTCCTTCAACAGGTCATAGGTTTCGGACTGGCTGCGGGCCTTGAGGCCCTCGCGTGCACCGATGCCGTGGACGAACATCTTCAGCGGGCGCTTGGCTGTTTCTGCCGGGTCCTTCTGCCGGAGCGAGCCTGCAGCGGCGTTGCGGGGGTTGGCCAGGGGCGCCTTGCCCGCTTCGATCAGCGCCTCGTTGAACTCGGCGAATTCCTTGGAGGGGATAAATACCTCGCCCCGGACTTCCATTTCTGCCGGAAAGCTCCCGCCGCGGAGCTCCTGCGGGATTTCCTTGATGGTCAGGACGTTGTGCGTGATGTCCTCGCCGGTGGTCCCATCGCCGCGGGTGGCAGCACGCACCAGTTTCCCGTCGCGGTACAGGAGGTTGACCGCCAGGCCGTCAATCTTCAGTTCGGTCAGCCAGGCCGGCTTCTGCGACCCGTTGCCCAGTTTCTCGATACTTGCTGACGCTCTGGTAAGCCAAGCCTCCAGCTCCTCGAGGGAAAAGACGTCCTCGAGGCTGTACATCCGCTGGAGGTGCTCCACTGCTGCGAAGGCGGCCGAAACTTCCCCGCCCACCTCCTGGGTGGGCGAATCGTTGGCCACGAGTTCGGGGTGGAGCGCCTCGATCTCCTCCAGCCGGCGGAAGAGCTCGTCGAATTCCGCATCGGAGACCAGCGGGGCGTCTTCCTGGTAATAGGCAAAGCGGTATTTCCGGACGAGGTCCACGAGGTTTTCGTATTCCCCGCGGACCGATTCGCTGGGGATGGCGTTCGGCTCGACGGGTTCCGTGGTGCGGGTGGCGGTCTGTTCAGCGGGGCCTGGTCCTGTACTCACAGACCTATCTTGCCATCAAGGCAGGTGAGCGGGTCCCCGGTCAGTGCGCCCGGAGGCGGTTCCTGCCCCACCATGCGAAGGATGCGGCGGCGGCGCCCAGCAGCAGGATGCCGGCAATGACTGGCAGGAGGGCGGGGCCGCCACCGGAGTCCCCGTCGGGCGCGACTGCCGCAACCCGCGTGGCCTTGGCGGACTTGGTGACGGGCGTATTCCAGTCCCGCCCGCTTGATGCGCCGGTGGGCGGTGGGGAAGCCGTGAGTCCCGTTGCCGTGGCCGAAGGGGTGGCTGAATCTTCGGCTTCCGCCGACGGGGCTGCCTGCAAGGGATCAGGTTCGGCAGGTGGCGCGACCGAAGGAGCGGGCTGCTCCGGAGGGGCCGGCGCGGGATCGGCCGGTGAAACCGGCGGGCCTTCGGGTTCCTTGGGTTTCTGGGTCCGGGTGGGCTCCGCGGGATTCGGATTGTCTGCGGGATCTTGCCCGCAGAACACGAGGCACAGGCCAGGGGACGTTGTGGACGCCGGTTCGGGTTCCGGGGACTCGGCGGTCGCCGGGCTGGCCGGGAGGAGACACAGGGTGCTGGCCAGGACAGCGGCCGATGCCGTCGCCGAGGCAGCGCGGAATCCTGGTAGGGACGGGAACATTTGCTACCTTTCGACGCGCGCAGTCCCCCCGCTGCGGCTTTCTGGTGTCCCCGGTAGTCTTCTACACCCTCGCCAGGGGCCGCAAATCAGCCGCAATTCACAGGGATCTGCGGCCCCCGCCTGGCACGATCGTCAGTCCCTGTTTTCCGGGGGCAGCGCCACCTGGATTTTCCGTGCCTTGCCGCGTCCCACCACGTAGCCGCGGCCCGGGATGAAGTCCGGGCTGATCCGGCCCAAGGAGGTGTTGAGCAGGCTGTCGCCTTCGATGTCCCCGGGGTTCAGCAGCAGTCCGCGCCGGCCCGATTTGAAAGGCTGCGCGAGGGACCAGGCCGAGGACCAGGTGGAGGTTTCGGACTCCCCCACCACCCACTGGTCGGCCTTGATGGACGCAGTCACCAGCTGCGCCACGCCCGATTCGGCCAGCGTATCCGTGAACTCGGTCAGGCCCTCAATGAAGAAAGCCAGGGAGCCGGGGTTTCCGGAGGAATGTTCAACCAGGTCCTCCACAACCTCCGCGAGATCGTCCGCTCCCACCACGGAGCGGTTCCAGATGGGCAGGGAGGCGACGGCGGAGCGCCGTGCTCCGAGGTAGATCAGCTCGGTGTCCGGGTTGGACCGCCGCAGGGCGTAGGCAAGCGTCACCAGCGCCACGGTGCGGCCCGCTCCTGGCGGGCCCGCGAGGAGCAGCGGGCCCCGCGCCATGATCTCCGCCGGCCGCAGGGTTTCGTCGTCGACGCCAATGATCGGAAGTCCGGTGCTGCCGGACGGCAGGACATCCAGGTCCACCTGGTCCGGAAGCGTTTCAATGCCCGGTGCGGCATCCAGCCCCTGGCGGCGCATGGCTTCACTGAGTTTGTGCACCTCACGTGCCTGCAGCGCCAGGTTGGAGTTACCGCCAAGGACTGCCAGCTGGACTTCCAGCCCGTCCAGGAGTCCACGGCCGGGCGGCGAGGCAGCGGTGAGGACGTCCCGGGGCACGTCCATGGACATGTAGTCGTCCTCGGAGGAGAGGCGGAGCACCAGGCGGCGCTGGATGGAAGCGAGCAAAGAGGCGGGCACGGCGTTGGGCCGGTCTCCGGTAACCACAAGGTGGATGCCAATAGTGCGTCCGTCCGTCGCCAACTGCAGGAAGATGTCCCACAGCGCGGACAGCCTGCTGTGTTCGTAGGCTTCCCGGAACGCGGACATGCCGTCCACCAGCACAAAGATGCGCTTTTCGTCAGGCCTGCCGGCCAGCTTGCGGTACTCGACAATGGTGGACGCGCGGACCTCGGCAAAGCGGGCCGACCGCTGCTCGGCGACGTCCCTCAACAGGCGCAGCAGCCGCCCGACCCGTTCAACGTCGTCGCCGTTGATGACCTCGCCCACGTGCGGAAGTTCCGCCAGCATGCTCAGCCCGGAGGAGCCGCAGTCGATCCCGTACACGTGGACCGGCCCGCCGCGGGGCGTCACTGCGGCGGCGATGGCGATGCCGCGCAGCGCGGCCGACTTTCCCGAACCGCCGGTGCCGTAGATGGCCATGTTGCCGTCCTTGTCCGGCTCGTAGAACACGGTGGGCTGCGCCTGGCGGGCGGGATCGTCGGCCACGCCGAGGAGCAGCTGTTCGTCGGTGCGGGGGTTGGGAAGCCTGGAGAAGTCGTAGGTCTTGGCGAGTTCGTCCAGCCACGGCTTGCGGGGGGCGTTGATGGACAGGGCGTCCGCTGCCCGGACGATGGTGGACGTCATCCTGGCGATGTCGTTGGGGCCGGCGGGCCCGGCCGCTTCCGGTTTCTCCGGAGCCGGCGCCTCCCAGGCGGGGCCGGAACCGAAGGCCATTTCAACGACGTCGATCCGGGGCCGCTGCGGTTTCTCCGTGGTCCAGCCGCCGGCGTAGCCGGTCTGGAAGCCCTGGATCCGCCCCGGGCCGGTCTTGGCTGCACCGCGTCCGGGGATGGCCGGATCGAAGTAGGCGGCATCGGGGACGCCGAGGATGTCCGTGGCGTCGTCCTCATCGGCCATCCGCAGGGCAACCCTGAGGTTGGTATTGGCGCGGAGGCTGTCCTTGATAACGCCGGCCGGGCGCTGGGTGGCCAGGATGAGGTGCAGGCCCAGCGACCGCCCGCGGGCTGCAACATCCACCACGCCGTCAACGAATTCGGGTACATCGTTGGCCAGCGCGGCGAATTCATCGACGACGATCACCAGGTAGGGCGGCGCGTCCGGGTCTGCTTCCCGTTGCAGGGCCAGCAGGTCCTTGGCCTTCTTCCGGTTCAGCAGGTGCTCACGGTAGTGGAGTTCGGCACGCAGTGAGGTGAGGGCGCGCCGGACCAGGTGCGGCGAAAGGTCGGTGACCAGGCCCACGGTGTGGGGCAGGTTGATGCAGTCGGCGAACGCGGCCCCGCCCTTGTAGTCCACGAACAGGAAACTGACCCGGTCCGGGCTGTAGGCGGCAGCCATGCCCATCACCCAGGACTGCAGGAATTCGGACTTGCCGGCACCCGTGGTGCCACCCACCAGGGCGTGCGGGCCCTCGTTTTTCAGGTCCAGGTACAGGGGCTCAATGCCTTTGGAACCAACCAAAGCGCGGAGGGTGCCGTTGTCCTTCCGGTTGGCCACGGCGCTGGCGTGCACGGAGTTGTTTTCCGTCCAGCGCTCGGCCACGGCCTGCGGGTTGTCCAGGAAGTCCTTGCCGATCAGCGTGGCGTAGGAGACGGCCCGCGGAAGGTCTGAATCGTCGTTCACGGGCTTGCCCACATCCATGATTGGGGCAAGCATCCGGGCAAGCTGGGCGGCCAGTTCCGCGTCGACGCTTTCGCAGCTGACGGGGTACGTGTGCCTGCCCAGGCGGACCTGCCCTGTGGTGGTGCCGTGTTCGCCGTCCACCACCATGAAGTCCCGGCAGGCGGCGGGAAGCGACTGGATGTCGGTGGCCACCCAGACCACATGGACACCGGAGTCCGGTCCCCGTTCCGCAAGGCGGGTGAGCCTGCCGCGGTCCACCGGTGCGTCGTCTTCCACGATCACCAGGACCGCCGGCAGGACAGGTTGGTCCACATCGTGCTTGGCCGGGTCCAGCCCGGGACGGAGGTCCGGGCCTGGGCGTTTGGCAGCGGCTTCCCTTGCGTCGAGCAGGTCCTCGAGCCGGGCCAGCAGCGAGGAGCCGCCGGCCGAACCGGCAGCCAGGTGGTCGCCGGTAAGGGGGCTGTGCCCCGAACCCACGTGCGGCAGCCATTGCAGCCAGTTCCAGCGTTCCCGGGACTGCGCGGATGTGATGGCCGCGAGGACAACTTCCGCGGGCGAGTGGAGGCCCGCAAGCTGCAGCACCATGCCCCGGGCGACGTCGTCCACCAGGCCGCGGGCACCGGCAACGCCCAGGGACCCGGCGGTGCGCAGCTGGGAGACGACGGGAACACCCTCGATGTCGCGGAACTGCTTCAGGCAGTCCTGGATCTCCTGCGCGTACTGCGCCTCGGTGTCGTTGCTTGGCGGTTCCTCCAACAGAACCCGCGAAGGTGACGTGCCCAGGCCGAACCGAAGGCCCAGGAAGCCGGTGTGCTCCGGACGGTGCGTCCACAGCAGCGGACCGAGCTTGTAGATGGCATCCACGGTGTCGCTGACCGAAGGCTCTTCCTGCAGCCGGACGGCACGTTCAACCTGCTGCAGTTCCGTGAGGTCCTTCCGGAAGGCGGCCATGGCTGCCCGGAAGTGCTTGAGCTGTTCCTTCTGCTGGGCCCTGCTCCGCATCTTCTGGTCCACGTAGTGGCCCACTATGAAGAGCGGCATCATCATCATGAACAGCACCGAGAGCGCGTTGCCGGTCACCGCGAAGATCACCGCACCCATCAGCAGCGGGGCGATCATCATGATGTACGGGAACGGGTGGTCCTCGGGGCGCTTGGGTCCGGCCGGGAGGACGCGTTTGGGTTCCTCGAAACGGGGAACCACACGCGGTGACCGGTTGAAGTTCACCAGGGGCGACGTCGGTGCTGCCGCCTGGTTGTGCCCCAGCGGCACCACGGTCACGGTGGTGTCCCCCAGCGTGACCGCGTCCGAGGAGTTCAGGGTGGCGCGGGTGACGGGGAACCCGTCCATCAGCAGCCCGTTGGCGGAATTGGTGTCCACTATTTCCACGCCCTCACCCACTGTGATGCGGGCGTGGCGCTTGGACGTCAGGGGGTCCGAGAGGCGGATGTCCACGTCCCGGTCCCTGCCGATGTAGCTGGTGCCGACGGGCAGGGAAAACTCGCGGCCGGCGTCGGGCCCTGAAAGGACGCGAAGGGTGGCAGCCGCGGGACCGCGGCTGCCACCCGGCACGTCGAACTGCGAGCTTACCCGGGCCAGGGAAACCACGGAGCCCGGCCGGAGGCCGGACTCGAGGAGGTTGTCCGTCCGCGTAAGCATGGTCCCGCTCAAACCGGCGCCGACGAACGCCTCTTCGATGCGCAGGGAGAGGTTGTCCGGCACCGGGGTGCCCTTCCGCCCCGGATCCGCGGCCCAGAGCACGGCGGCGGTATCGGCCACGGTGGCCAGGCCGTCCACGGTGACGGCCAGGTCCTTCGTTTCGGCAGGGTCCCGGCGGAGGGTCAGTCGGATCCTCATCCCTCGTCCACGCCCCTCATCTTCTCCAGCAGGTGCAGGTCATCCGGGGTCACCAGGTGCGAGGTGACCGCGTGCTCCACAAGCCGGGCGCGGCGGTTGGTGGCAAGTTTGCCGCCGCCGCCCCGCAACCCGGCCACGCCTACGCGGTCGAGCTTGTCGCACACATTGTCGAGCTTCCGGTTGAAACGGGTCAGCGCCCATCCCAGTGTCTTCGCGGCAGCCGCCGACGAGGGGATGGCGCTGAAGCCGGTCCCTTCCCGCCGAAGCATGGGTTCTGCGAGCGCCACGATGAGGGCCTTCTGGGAATCGGTGAACACCACCGGGCCGATGGTGGTGTCGCCGTTGCTGTCGCCCTCGCGCGCTTCCTGCCGGAAGGAGGGGGTCTTGAGGTGCACGGCAAACTCGTAGGTGGTGGGCCCGGCCGTGAAGATGATGTTCGTGTGGCTGAAGACCAGCGGGATCCGGGCTCCGGGCGACAGCCAGGCCTGCATCCCGCCGGTGGCGTCGGCCACCGTGGCCGAGAGCATGCTGCCCACGTTGCTGAGCCACCAGATCCCGTCATAGCGGGCCACCTGCAGGAACTGACGGTGCAGGTAAGGATTGTCGTCAACTTCAAGGTCGCCTTCGCGGCCGATATTGAAGACGTCCTCGTCCGATGGCTCGTACCATTCGCCACAGAAATCTATTGCTAGATCCCCCATTTTCCGTGCCTCCTCGTTGGGCAGAACTGAGTTGTTTTGGGAGCTGGTTGCAGGGCTCGCCGCGGTCATGCGCCGGCGCAGGCGATCGAGCCCTCTTCCAGCGGCGAGAAGGCTCCGTCCGAGCGCACGATCATCACCTGGATGCAGGTCTGGCCGGACGGGTTTGCCGTGACGCGGACCGGTGGCTGTTCGATGGACTGGTATTCGCCGCCGCCTCCGATGCTGTACACCCGCCATTTGTAGGTGTCACCCTCCTTGGGCTGCGGGTTCAGCCACGTGAAGGAGGCGTTGCCGTCGCCGGACACCGTTCCGGTGAGGCCTTCCACGTCGGGCACCGTCCCGTTGTCCAGCGCGTCGGCCGGCGGCCTGCCGGCCTGCAGGGTTTCCACTGCCTTCGGTGTCTGCGGTGCAGCGTTTGCCACCACCAGGCCCACCACGGCGGCAAGGGCCAGCAGGGTGCCGCCCGAGATCGCCAGCCATAGATTGCGTTTTCCGTGGTCGGCAGCGGGCCGCGGCATGTCTGCCGGCTCGTCCCGACTTGCCGGCCGGTGGACGGTAGTGTCCGCGGCGTCAGCACCCTCATCACGGTTGCCGCCCTGTGCGCGCTCGCCGGGGCGTGCCGGCGCGGCGGCACCGCGCAGGACGGTGGCGTGTGCCCACTCCTGCGGCTGCGGCGCCGGTGCAGGAGTAGCGGGGCTGCTGGTCGGGGCGGGCGCGGGCTGCGCAAACCGCGACGGCGGGGCGTCCGCTGCGGCAGCTGACCCGCCAGCTGCCTGCCCGCCGGCGGCCTGCGGCCACGTGCGGGCGGGGAAGGTGGGCGCGCTGCCCGTCTGCTCGGGATCGATCGCGGCGATGCTCCGGACCCGCGTTTCTTCGAAGCCATCATCCGGCCGGCTGTCCTCGTGCTGCGGCTCCTCAAGCACCTCAAAGGGCGTGACGGAGAGGTTAAGCTCCGCCTGGATGCGTTGCAGGGCCAGGGCGAAGGCGTGCGCTGAGGAATAGCGGGACTGCGGCGCCTTGGCCATCGCCGTCGAAAGGGCCTGTTCCAGGGACTCGGGAACGTCCGCGCGGCCCAGCCGCGGCAGCGGCGTATTGCTGATCCGGTTGATCAGCTCACGCTGTGAGTTGTCCGCACCCGGCATGACGAACGGCGAGCGGCCGGCCAGCAGGGTGTAGAGCGTGGCTCCGAGGGCCCACACATCCACCATCACCCCGTCCACGGCACCATCGGTGAACTGTTCCGGCGGGGACCACGGGATGGACATGCCCGAGTCATCGTCGCCGTCACCGGCGAGGGTGCCGGAGATGCCGAAGTCGGTGAGGGCAGGGCGGTTGTAGTCGGTGACCAGGATGTTGGCAGGCTTGATGTCGCGGTGGGCGATGCCGGCGCGGTGGGCAGTCTCGACGGCGGACGCCACCTGGATGCCGACGGCCAGGACTTCATCCACGCTGAACCGCTGCCGGC
The DNA here is from genome assembly GCF_031844545.1 of Arthrobacter sp. AB6. NCBI lineage: Bacteria > Bacillati > Actinomycetota > Actinomycetes > Micrococcales > Micrococcaceae > Arthrobacter > Arthrobacter sp. AB6. Next base: position 61,236 of record NZ_JAUZVL010000004.1, on the reverse strand, counting down.
GGTACCGCACATCCAGGCTTGGCCGGGAGCAGTACTCCATGGCCAGGTACGAGTGCCCGTCGTCGGTCACCTCCGCTTCAAAGATGGTGACGATGTACGGGTGCGAGGACAGCTGCGCCATGAGGTTGGCCTCGGACTCGAAGCGGCGGCGGGCACCCTCCGTCTTCAGGTCCGAGAGCAGGACCTTGACGGCCACCTTGCGGCGCGGCCTGTCCTGTTCATACAGGTAGACGTCGGAAAAACCGCCGGAACCGAGCAGGCTGATGTACGTGAACCCCTGGATGCGGGGCGGCGGCGCTACAGGCCGTTTGGAACTCAAGGAATCTCCTCAAAACGCAACGAGATATTGTCGCCCAGTTCAGCAATGTCCCCGTCCAGCAGGATGGCTATCTCGTTCTGCGCCAGGCGGCGGGGTGGCTGGCCTTCACGCACCAGGACGGTTCCGTTCGTGGCCTTGAGGTCGCACAGCATGACGTGCCATCCCTCCAGCCGAACTTCCACGTGGGACCGGGAAATGTCGCCTTCCAGGCTTGGCACCTGGACCAGCCTGGGCATGACGCCGCCCTGGACCCGGGACACGGAGGGCTGCCTGCCGATGACCAATGACTGGTCAAGGTCCAGCAGCTCCCCGGTGGACAGGCGTACCCGTCCCAGCCGGGGGCGGGGTACCTGTACCGCATCCGGATGAAGCCCTGCCCCGCAGGCAGCGCACTGCACGCGGGTGGGGGGATTCGCGTGGCCTTGGCTGCAGGCCCGGGCCAGGACGGTCGGCCCTGCCTGGGGGTCTGCAACCCCTGCCGGGGCGGGCTGCGCCGGCGAAGCCCCGATGCTGCTTTTCATGACCGTCTGTCCGTCATGGTCGTTGTCGAAAGCTTGGCCGTTGTGGAAGGCCTGGTTGCTGTGGAGGGCCGCATTTCCGGACGGAGTCGCGGGGACAATGGCCGGGACGGGTAGAGGCTCTGCCGCGGCATCGGCCCCGGCAGCGGCGGCTGTGGCGGTGCCGCCGCTGGTGCCGCCAGCACCGGTGGCCTTCTTCCACGGCACGGAATCGATGAGCACGTTGGCGGGCGGTTGCACTCCCGCCGGGTGCACGGCCGGCGCAGGTTCCACGGCAGGCGCCGCCCCGGGCGCGCGTTCGACGGCGGACTGGGCCTCCGTCACTGCCGCCTCCGCATTTCCGCCACGCTCGGGGACCGGGGACGCGATGCGTCCCTCCGCTTCCGGAGGGCCGTCGGAACCCGCGGCGCCTGCAGCGTCGGCGGAGGTCCCGGCGTCGGCAACCTCCGCCTCCTCGCGCACTGCGGCGTCCTCGATGCTCCGGATGACCGTCCGTTCCCACAAGTGGTCGTAGGAGCTGGTCTGGTCGCTCGCCGCCGTTGCCGCTTCTGCCGGCCGGTATTCGGCTGTTTCGGCGTGGGCAGGCGGCTCTGTGCCTGCGCCCGGCCCCACCCGGGGCCCTGCCGGGTGGACGTCGCCCTCATCGACATGCGCATCGATGTACGCATCGGCGTGCGCATCATCCCCGGGCACGTCGAGAACAGTCTCCGCCGAGGCTTCCGGCTCCGGCTCCGGCTCCGGCTCCGGCTCCGGCTCCGGCTCCGGGACGATTGTTATCTCGCGCGGCTCGTCCGTGCCCGGCGCGGCCCCGCGCCGGTCCTCTACGCCTGCGGAATCGACCGCCACTGCAGCCACCGCTGCAGCCGCCGGCGCCGGCGCCAGTTCGGGCCGGGCAGGGCCCAGCCCGAGGGCCAACGACTGCAGGAGGACCACACCTTCCCGCAGCGGCAGCTCCTGCCGGTCGCCGGTACCGGCGGCCGGGCTGCTGATCCGGCAGATTCCGGGCACGGCAAACCGGCGCTCGTTCCAGGTGGTGACATCCCGCCCGTCCAGTTCCACCCGGCCGTCCGGGAGTTCCACGGCGAGGTCGAGGTCGCCGCGGAGGAACACCCGCAAGGGACCGGAGAAATCGAGGATGCCGAATGGCGGGATCCGGGTGAGTGAGCCGCCCGAGCTGCTGGTGATGGCATGGAGTACTTCGTGGACTGCCGGTTTGCTTCCCAGGAGTTCCCATACTGCACCCGCCGTGGCCTGCGGAGTGTCCGGGCCAAGGAGGACCGCGGTACGCGAGCGGACGATGCCCAGCCAGGTACCCGGGACGTAGCTAGTGCCGGTCATCGTGCGGCTCCCCGCTCTCGGGCGTAGAAGCTCCGGTGTCCTGCTGGGGCAAGGGCTGCGTTGCCGCCTGGCTCCCACGGGAGCGGGGCAGCGTGTCTGCCCCTTCTGCGTCCGGATCGTGCCGCGGCGCGGTGGTGGCGGCGCCGGCGTCGTTCAGGACGTTCCGGGCATCAACCACTATCACCGTGATGTTGTCGCTGCCGCCGTTCCGGAGGGCAGCCTGGATCAGGGCGTCGGCGGCGTCCTGCGGGTGGCCCACCGTGCTGAGGATGCGGAGGATATCCTCGTCCGCCACTTCGCCGGTAAGGCCGTCCGAGCAGACCAGGACACGGTCGCCTTCCTCCACGGGGAGCAGCCAGTAGTCGGCCTCGGTCTCGTCTCCGGTGCCCAGGGCGCGGGTGACAACGTGGCGGCGCGGATGGACGGCGGCCTGCTCTGAGGTGATCTCGCCCGCGTCCACAAGTTCCTGCACCTCGGAATGGTCCACGCTGATCTGCTCAAACCGCCCCTGGCTGAGGCGGTACGTCCGGGAATCGCCGATGTTCATGACCAGCCAGTAAGGCAGGCCCATTTGTTCCACCACCACTGCGCCGGCCAGGGTGGTCCCTGCCCTTGCACCCGTAGCCTCCCGGATGGAAGAGTCCGCCCGGAGCAGGTACTGCTGGAGGACAGCGGCCGTAACAGTGCGCTCCGCGGTGGCGAGCTGCGGAATCCCTGCCAGGGCCCTAACGCACATGCCGCTGGCAACTTCACCTGCTTCATGGCCGCCCATCCCGTCCGCCACGGCAAACACAGGATCGGAAGCAAGGTAGGAATCTTCGTTCAGCTCCCGGCGGAGTCCCCGGTCGGTGCCGTAGCCGTAGCTCAGGCTGAGGCCCGGCTGGATGGTTGAGGGAACGCTGGCGGGCTGCTGGTTCATGCCTGTCCTAGGTAAAAGGTCCGGTCTCCGAAGTGGACACTGGATCCGGGCGTAACAAAAGTTGGGACACCCGGCGCAAGCGGCGTCCTGGCGCCGTTCGGCGTGGTCACGGCGCTGCCATTCGTGGAGTTCCTGTCCGTCACCCAGATCCCCGCGCCGTCAGTCAGCAGGTGGAGGTGGGTTTTCGAGATGGAACGGCCGGGGTCGTCGACGGCCAGGAGCTGGGCATGCTGTTCACCGGCCTGGCCCACGGGATTGCGGCCCACCAGGACACTGCGGTCCAACTGGAAGTCGCGCCCGTCGTCCAGGCGGATCCGGAGGACGGCGACGGGCACAGGCCCGCCCCGCGGGCGCACCTGCGTGCGTTCGACGTCGTCGTCCACGTGCCCGCCCTGCACCGGCACGGAGCCGCCGGCGGTTTCACTGGCGGCGGCAGGCGCGGCGGCAGGCGGAGGCGCCGGTGTGGGGGACGGCGGCGCGAAGGACCCGGGCGCCGTGTACGGCATGGTCTGCGACGGCGACGTCTGCGAGGGCGGCGTCAGGACGCGGGGGGCAGCGGTCTGCACGGGCGGGGACGCCGCGGGGACGCCCGCCACCGGGGATAGCACCTGCTGCACGGGCGGCAGGTCCATCGGCGCGAAGCTGTACGGCCCCTGGATGCCTCCGGTGGTGATGGGATCGCGGCCTGCCTTCACATCGAAAACGAGGGCCTTGGCTGGTTTGTCGTGCCAGCCGCGCAGGCCGCTGTTCTTGTCCCAGAGGTTGGACACCACCACCAGTACGGCCCAGGCGGCGCCTGCAAGGAATAGGGGCGCAAGGATGAACAGCGCCGGGGCGAACCATTTGAACACCACCACCAGGACCGCCGCCAGCAGAGCCAACAGGACGCCGGCACCGGTGATGAGGCCGCGGAGGAAGACGGCGCCGGCTCCCGGCGCGTAGCCGTCGTTGTCCGCGCTGCGGATGCCCATGAGCAGGTTTCCGGGTGTTTTGCCTGTCCTCGCTTCAATCCCCATGACCACGAACAGGTACACCAGCGTCAGGCCCAGCCCGATCCCGCCGAACAGCACCAGGGAAGCCGTGTCATAGGTGATGTACTGCCCGTTGCGGGTGCGGGTGATCCCGGCAAAGCCGATGGTGAGCGTCAGCACCAGCACTGCCAGCGGCGGCAGCCAGTCAATGACGGCAGCGCCAAGCCGCTTGCCGGCCGCGGCCGGAACTAGCTGAAGGTTCACTGCCATTCCCGTTCCTCCCCCTGGGACGGCCCCCGACTGCGCGGTGAAACCGCCGGCGCTCCCCCGCCCGGTGCCTGCGTTTGCGAACCCCGCGGTCTGAGGCGCCGGGGGGCTTTGTACTACCGGGATAGTACCGGGAATCGCCGCACGGTGGGCAGTCACAGCTCCGGGCGGCGGTTCACTGCCGGCATGGCCGCCGGTGTGCAGGTTGCGGTTGCTGCGCGCCGCCCTGTTGGGCAGGGGGGCTCCGCAGGAAGTGCAGAAGGCCGCCCCCGCCCGGATGGACCGCTGGCAGCGGGGGCACGCCTGGAATTCGGCGGTCACGGCGCAGGAGGTCCTTGCCTTGGCGGTTCCGGCGCTGGCGGCGCCTGCGCCGGCGTTGCCTGGGCCGGCGTTGCCTCCACCGCCTTAGCTTCCGGTGCAGGCGCTGCGGAGCCCTCCCCTTCCGGGCGGGTACGACGGCGTGCGGCCGGCTTGAGGGCCGACAGGGCCGGCAAAGCCAGCCGCCCCCTTTGTGCCAGCGGGCTGCGGCGGGCCAAGGCACTGCGTGCGTCAGCGAGCAGCGACCGCGGGGAGAACCTTGCCTGCTGCCGCTGCCAGAAACCTGCCGTAGAGGTCATCTCCTTCAGCGAGCTGTCCACGATGGTCCAGTATTCCCGCACGTCGTCCTCGCTGGGCTGGCCGGCGCCGAAGATGGACGCGTCCGCGCGGCGGGCCAGCATCGTGGTGGTGCCGCCCGCAGCCGGAAACGCCTCGGCCAGGACCGCAGCGCTTTCGCGGCGGGTGGCCCGGGTATCGACGGCGGCCCCCATGTCCGTGGCGAGGCTGACCACCTCGCTCCAGCCGCCACCTACGCGCTGCGCAGGATGGCCTTCGCTGAACCGCGACTTCCGCCGTCGTGATTTCAGCAGGACGATCAGCAGCAGCGGGAGCGCGAGGACGGACAGCGGGATCAGGGCGATGCCCAGCGCGCCCAGCAGGGCACCCCAGAAGAGCCACGGGTTGTTCTTCTTCTGGTCCGCATCCAGTGCATCGGGGGACGAGTCCGGCGGAAGGTCCGCCGGTTCCTGCGGCGGGGGCGGCGGCTGCAGCACCTGCGGCTTGGGCTTGGACTTGTTCTCGGGGTCCGGCGGGATGGGAATGTTGTCCTTGGGCGGCGTCGGATCGAAGCTCACCCAGCCCGCCCGTTCAAAGGCCACTTCCACCCAGGCGTGCACGTCATTGCCGGTGATCTTGACTTCGCCTGCCCCGTTTTCCGGACTGGTGGGTTCAGGGTAGAAGCCCATCACCACGCGGGACGGGATGCCCAGGTGGCGGAGCATGAGGGACATGGCCACCGCGTACTGCTCGTCGTCGCCCAGCATCTGCTTGGCCGTCAGGAGGTTCCTGATCCGGGCAGAACCATGGCCGGACACGCTGGGCAACTGTCCTTCGCTGACCAGCCCGTTGCTGAACGCCCCGGTCTTCTGGAAATGGGCCTCGATCTGCCGGACCCGGTCGATGGCGGTGGGGGCGTCAGCGGAGAGGTCGTTGGCCTGCGACCCCACTACCGGGGGCACTTCCGTGGCGTCGGGCAGGGATAGTTTCGCGAAGTCGTACTGCGCCAGCTGCCCGTGTTCCAGCTTCACGGGATCCGAGACCTGCACCTTGTAGGAATCGCCGCGGGAGAGCCCGTTGGTGGTGACGGCGGTATCCGTTCCGGAATTGAAGTAGAGGCCGGACGCCGCGGCAGACGCGCTGTCATCAAAGCTCAGCCCCGTGGTTTTACGGCCCCCCGGCACGAAGAATCCCTGGTAGTCCTCAACCGTGATGCTGATGGCGTAGTCCTTGGTGGGAACAACCCCGGAGGTATCCGCCAGGGTGTTGATCGACTCGGTGTCCCCCACTCTGTTGAAGTTGCCCGAGCCGTTGGGGTCCATCGTGTAGTTGGTTCCATTGAAGGCATCCAGGGCCCCCAGCCGGACCCGGCCGTCACGGGGCAGGCCCCGGACCACAAAGAGGGTGTCGTCCTTCTTGTCTTTGACAAAGGTGCGGAAACTGGCCAGCGGCGTGATGTAGTCCTTGGGGTCGAACGGCGGGACCACCACGTTCCGGAGGACCTTCCGGTCGTTGCCTGCCGTTACCAGGGGTGCGGAGAGTGCTGTGACGGCCACACTCAAGGCGATGACGCCGGCTGCCATTCCCAGCCTCCGGACCTTCGCCCGCTGCGCGGTGGCGGTATCCGTCTGCGGCCTGTTGACGGAGACCTTTCGCGTGGAGTTCTTCCTGAGGGCGTCCCGGCGGAACGTGGCCCAGGCGATGCCCAGGACCGTCAGGCCGATGCCGCGTTCGAGGGTGAGGAAGGCGGCGTTGGTGCTGAAGGCGATGCCGGTGACGAACAGGACCAGGACCGGCAGGAGCGGAAAGTAAGGGCTTCGAAGGCGCCATGTCAGGACACCGGCCACCAGGGCGGTCACCAGGGAACTCAGGAAGGGAACAATCAGCACGCCGCCTGCAGTGCCCACGGGAACACCAACCGTCAGCATGTCCTTCCAGGCAAACACCACCCCCAGGAGGAGGGTCCGGAGCGAGTCAAGGGTGGGGACAAAACCTGCGATTGCGGCGTCGGGCACCGCCAGCAGCGTTCCGAGGACCAGGTAGGCGCCGAGGGCAACTGCCGTGGTGATGAGCAGTCCGAGCCGCAGGTGAGCGTTGAGTGCGCCGATGGCCAGGCCCAGGAGGATGCCGCCGAAGCCGGAGACGAGGTAGTACCGGTCGCCGCCGAAGCTGAGGCCAAAGCCGAGCAGGCCAAGCCCCAGCAGGACCGTCAGCGCGGCGGCGTCGAGCAGGAAGTGCCAGGCCGGCTGGCCGTCGGCGAAAGCGGAGGCCGCCTGGTTACGGCCGCCGCCGGACGCACCGCGGTTGGTGCCTAATGGTTTGCTGCGGGGGCGCGTGCTGCGCGGGCGGAGGCCTTCCGTGGAGGTCATGCTGCGGCCTTTCTCAGCACAATGGCAAGGTCGTTAAGGTCGCCGAGCGTCAGCACGGTAAGGTCAGCGATGTTCGCGCGGCCGGGCGAGGCGCCGTCTTCCACCCGCACCGCGAGGCTGCGGACGCCGGGCGGCACGGACGCGGCCGCGGAGCGCAGCTGGGTGGCAGTCACGTTGCTGCCCACGACGAAGAAGACCACGGAGGCGTTGGGGACGGTGTCCGCCAGGGTCCTGGCGAGGTCGACGGCGGTCCGCCGCATGGGCGATCCCGCAATCCTGGTCATGTCATCGAGCATGTTCCGCCCGGTTTCACAGCGCAGCGGGCCTTTCTGGGTAAGGACGTCCAGCTCACGCTGCTCACGGATGGCCTGCCGGCCGATCGATGCGGCTACCGAGATGGCCATTTCGAATTCCGCTTCGGAGGCGTATTCGTCGGTGTTGATGGACAGCGAGATGGCCAGGTGGGCCCGGCGTGTTTCCTCGAACTGGCGCACCATGAGCTTGTTGGTCCGCGCGGTGGTTTTCCAGTGGATGTGCCGGCGGTCATCCCCCGGCACGTAGTCGCGGAGCGCATGGAAGGACACGTCCGCGCTGGACAGGTCCGTGGTAGGCATTCCTTCCAGGTCGCGGATAAAGCCGGCCGCCGAACCGGCCAGCGCCACCGTGCGCGGATGGACGAACAGGTCTTCCGGCTCGGTCCACAGGACCTGCCGGCGCAGCAGGTGCAGCGGGTCCGCCCGGACTGACCGGACAGGTCCGACGACGATCACGGCACGGCGCGCGGTGGGAATGGTGAAGAGGTCCTCGTGAACCTGCTGCGGCTTCATGCGGGGCAGGTGGAACACAGCCGTGACGTTGCCCACCGGAAGTTCCAGTGCTGCCGGCAGCAGGGGCCGGGCAGAGGTGTTGGACACGGCGATGCTGCCCACGGCGCTGTCCCCGACGGCCACCCGGGTGCGGGCGAGGTCCAGGAGCACTCCGTAGGAAGATCGGCCCAGGACAAAGGCGATGGCGATCAGGAACATCACGAACGCCGCGATCGCCGCCGCCTTGGCCTCCTGCCAGCCGAACGCCTGACCTGTTGACCAGAGCAGGATGGAGGCAGCCAGGACGCACCAGCCCAGGACGCTGACCACGGACAGCACGGGCCAGGCGTACTTTAGCCATGCAGTTTGGACGTTCCGCCAGGCTGGCGCCAGCGCCATGGCCGCCGTGTTCCGCGCCTCGGCCCAGACTGCCGACGGGTGCAGCTGCATAGGCCGGCCGTCCCTGTGGAAGGGTTGCTTGAGACGCTCCGCGAGCCGGGTCAACGGGGTGCCGGTGGACATATGTATGCCTTCGTTGTTGCGTGGAAGTGGTGGGGTCCGTGCCGGGACCGTCAGGCGTTGGTGCGCTGCTGGGGGGCCGCGACCTCCGCCAGGATCCGCGTCAGCACGGCTTCCGCCGTGGCTCCGGAGAACTCTGCCTCAGGATCCATGACGAAGCGGTGGGTCCACGCCACCGGGGCAAGTTCCTTGATGTCATCCGGAAGTACGAAGTTCCGCCCCTGCCCCGCCGCCCAGACCTTTGCCGCACGGACCATGGCCAAGGCCCCGCGGACCGAGACGCCCAGCCGGGTTTCGGGGGCGTTGCGGGTCTCCTCGCAGAGCCGCGAGATGTACTCGAGGACGGCGGTGTCCACGTGCACCGTGGCGGCGAGGTCCGCCATGTCGGCCACAGCCTGGGTGGTGATGACCGCGGAGAGGTCCTGGGACCGGTCCTTCAGGTTGGAGGCGCCCAGCAGCCGGACAGTGGAGGCGTGGTCCGGGTAGCCGATGGAGGTCTTGATCAGGAAGCGGTCCAGCTGTGCCTCCGGCAGGCGGTAGGTGCCTGCCTGCTCGATGGGGTTCTGCGTGGCCATCACCATGAACGGGCGCCCGGCCTCGTACGTGACGCCGTCAACCGTGACCCTGGATTCCTCCATGACCTCGAGCAGAGCCGACTGGGTCTTCGGCGAAGCACGGTTGATTTCGTCCGCCAGGACGATGTTGTTGAAGATCGGGCCCTTGTGGAACTCGAACTTCTGGGTCTTCTGGTCGTAGATGGTCACACCCGTGACGTCCGAGGGCAGCAGGTCCGGGGTGAACTGGATGCGGTTGTTGGACCCCTGCACCGTAGCGGCCAGGGCGCGGGCCAGCGAGGTCTTGCCGGTGCCGGGTGCGTCCTCGAACAGCACGTGGCCCTCGGCCAGCATGGCCGTGAAGGTGAGCCGGATGACGTGTTCTTTGCCCAGGACGGCCTGCCCCACGTTGGCAACGAGTTTCTCGAAGGTGTCTGCAAACCAGGCGGCCTGCTCGGTGGTCATGGTCACGTGTTGTTCCTTAATCTTGATCGGTAGGTTGCGCCGGGCCGGCTAGCGTTGCGGCATGCCCGGCGGCGGGCCCTGTCCGTCCCTGTTGGTGGTGTCGTGGCGGACGTAGTTCCCGGCGGCGGGGCCGCTGGTCAGGTGGTACCAAATGCCGGAGGGGTTCGCGGACGTCTTGTACCAGACCACATAGAAGTCCGAGTTGGACGGCGTGTTTTCCGGCAGCCATTTGCCGGGGCTGACGCAGCTGGAGGGATTGCCGGCCCTGAAGCTGTCAACGCCGTATCCGGGTTCGGTGCAGCTGCGGACCGGTGTTGCCGTGATGGTCCAGGAGGTGGGTACGGGAGGCGGCGGCTCCGCACCGCTGCGGGATGAATCACTGCCGATCCGGCCGGGCTGGCCCCCGCTGATGGCTCGGACCCGAAGAGTATGGGTTTCGCTGTAGCCCACGGTCCGGGAGAAGCGCCGCTCCTGCGTGTCCTGCCAGGCGCCTCCGTCCAGGCTGTACTGGTAACCGGTGACCGCCCGGCCGTTGCCGTCCGGCTGGTTCCACGTCCAGGACACCGTCCTGTCCCCCACTCCGCTGCTGTTGCTGCCTGTGACGTTCGGGGCAAAGGCCAGCCCATAGGGGTTGACCGAGTTGGAGGGGGTGCTGGCGTCCCCGGCGGTGGAACTGCGGGACGATACTGCCCAGACCACAACAGCGGTCGGGGTGCCGTTGGCTGCGGGAACAGTTCCGCCACCGGCAGCAATATTGCCGCTGCCGCCGCCGGACGTCAGGCTGTATTTGTAGGTGATTTCTTCGGCGGTCGAACCATTGCGCTGGGCTGCCGTCAGCACAGGGAAGCGCACATCGATCTTTCCGCCATTTCCTCCTGTGTCCACCAATGCCGCCGTCGGAGTTCCCACCATGCCCGGCTTGCCGGCAGCACGGATGGCCCCTGATTGGGCACTTGTCCCGCTGGTGCCCGCCTTGTTGGTGGCAGACACCGTGAAGGTGTAGTTGGTTTCGGAGTTGTCCACCGTGACGTTCTGCGAGGTACCGGCCACTTGCTGGCTGGACACCACGGCACCGCCGCGGAGGGTGGTCAGGGTGTACGCCGAGATGGCGTCGCCATTATTGTTCGGCGCAGCCCAGCTCACCTTCAGCTGGCTTTGCGAACCCACCGAACCGGCCTGCGCCGCAGACGGTGCGGCCGGAGTGGCCGGAACACCCGCCGGAACCATGGCTGCTGAATAAGGGCTCCACTCGGAGGGTTCCTTGGCATCATTGCGCGCCAGGACCCGGACTTTGTAGGAGACGCCGTTCTGCAGGCCCTTCCAGACATAGCTGACGCCAGTCAGGTTTTGGATCTGGGCGTTCTGGCCGGCGGGAGGAGGTGAGATCTCCAGGTCGTAGGACTTCACCGGTGAGCCCTTGCTTGCCGGAGCGGTCCAGTTGACGGACAGCTCCCTATCGCCGAACTTCAGCGACGGCGCCAGGGGGGTATCGGGCTTAACGTCAGGCCGGACCTCGGCGGATGCAGGCGAGCGGTCGGACTCGCCGAACTCGTTCGTGGCCGTGACCTGGAACTGGTACTTGGTGTTGTTGACCAGCCCGTTGAGGGTGCAGGTGTTGGCCGGGCAGTCCTGCCGGAACCCTGCCTCCCCGTACACGGTGTACTTAGTGATTGCTGAACCGCGGTCCGCTGGCGCCGTCCAGGTCAGGAGTGCCGTCTGGTCCCCCACGCTCTGCGCCTGCGGGGTAGTGGGGGTCTGGGGTTTGTCCTTGACTGTCAGCCGGACGCGGGCCGTGGCAGTGCGGGACTCATCGCCGGTCTTGTCGGCCACCGTGTAGGACACCACCATGGTGCCGGTGAATCCCGGCGCAGGGGTGACTGTGATGGAATCGCCGTTCACGTCCACGTTGCCGCTGCCGGTTTCCGCAGCGGCCGCAATGATTTTGAGTGCGGTCTCCGGGAACGGGTTGGCATCGTTGGCGAGCACGTTCACCGTTACGGGTTTGCCGGCGGCAACGTCGTCCTGCACGTCGTCGTTCGCCACGGGCTTCGGCCGGTTGGAAGCCGTCACCTTCAGCTGGTAGGTGGCCGTGGCTTCGAGCCCGCGGGGATCCCTGGCTTTGACCTGGACGGCGGCCGTCGTCCCGGCCCCGCTCGAGTCGGCCGCGGAAACCTTCAGGGTCCTGCCGTCGATGCCGGCGTTGAAACCGGCGGGAGATCCTCCCACCAACTCGTATTTCATCTTTTCGACGTCGTCCCGGTCAGGGTCCGCCGTCAGCTTGCCCAGGTCGGTGCTGGCGGAGTCGCCCTTGGGCACGTCAAGGTTTGCGCCCAGCAGTTCCGGAGGGTTGTTCCTGTTCGGATCAGGCAGCACCTTGGTGCGGATGCTCAGGGTGGACTTCAGGCCGGCCGGATCGTCAGGGCCGGTCCCGTCGGTCACCTCGAAGGTAAGGGAACCTGGTCCCACATAGTCGGCGCCCGCGGTGTACTTGAGTCCTGTGCCGTCGCCGGCCACGGGATCGCTGCCGTCTGCGCCGATGAGCTTGATGCGGTCCGTCTGGGTGAGCCGCGGCGAGCGGCCTTCCCGGACCTTGACCCACTCATCCAGGTCAACATCCACGGACTGGCCGGCAACTACCTCAAGCACTTCGTCCTTGGCAAGGGTGGGCACCTGCTGCCCGAGGCCCGGTACCCAGATCACCGCCGTGGACTTCTGGCCGTCCACATCCTCCACGGTGTAGGGGATGAGCTGGGACTGCTCAGTCAGGTCCACGATCATGTTGCCGTCCGCCCCGGGCCGGGCTGTGGTGGCTTCTGTGCTGATCTTGAGGTTTTCCCCTACGCCGTCCGGGTCCTCGTCGTTCTTCAGGACAGGGACGTCCACGGCGGTTTTCCCCATGGTCTGGGCCGACGTCACCCTGTCGTCACGGGCGATGGGCGCCTTGAGGGGAACCTCGTTGTCCACCACCACGCGGATGGTCCCTTGGGCGGATGCGTCCCGGTCATCGGCGATGGTGTAGCGCACGTTGACGGTCCCGGCTTCTCCGGGCGCCAGCAGGATGATTCGGCCGCTCGTTTTGCTCACGGTGGCCTGCAGCGCGGCGTCGGCATCAATGCCGTCGGTGAGGATACGAATGAGGTCGCCGTCGGGATCTGTGTCGTTGCCGGTGGCGTCGACGGCGATCTGGCGGCCGGGGCGGACCCTTACCTCGTCGTCCACGGGAGTGGGCTCCTGGTTGACCTCGCCGCGCGGCGCGATGCCCACGGTGACAGTGCCGGTGTTGACGGCGCCCTGCCGGTCCACCACCTTGTAGCGGAAGGTATCGGTTCCAGCGCCGTCACCGGCAGCGGTGAAGTCGATGAAGTTGCTGCCGACCGCAGCTGTGCCCATGGCCGGTGTACTGTCGATGCCGGTCAGCTGGACGGAGTCACCGTCCGGATCGATGCCATCCAGCGGCACTGGAATCCGGACCGTTCCGGCGGCCACCACGCGGGCCGTGAGGTTGCGCGGCTGCGGGCGTGAGTTCTCCGCGCCCTCCAGGGGAAGGATGTGGATGGTCACGGCGGCGGCGCTTTTTTGTCCCTGGGGATCCACGGCGTTGTAGATGGCGCGGACGGTCTTGGGTGCCGGACCGGCAATGAACCGGAGGGTGTTCTCCGAAACGAAGCTCTTCCCGTCGAGGGGATCAACCCCTTGCGGCAAGACCGGGTCCACGGTGAGCTCCTGGCCCTGCGGGTGGGTGTCGTTCCCGAGCACGGGGATGGTGACGACGTCGTTGACCCGAACGTTTACCTCGTCCGGTTTTGGCTGGGGTGCCTCCACCACGGCCGGCGCCGGCACGGGCACCACCGACACGCTGCCGGTGGCCGACTTCTTGCCGTTGGACATGGTGTATTCGAAGAGGAACGGGTCTTTGGTTCCGAGGATGTCGGTGATCCGAAGGACGCTGTGGTTGATGACGCTCACCGACGCGGTTGAGTTTTCCGGCAGCTTCACGGACTGCAGCACCAGGACTCCGCCGGAGGGGTCGGAATCGTTGGCCAGCGGGTCCACCAGCACGCTTCCGCCGGTGGGCATGAGCGCGACATCATGGACGGCGACGGGGTTGCCCGTTTCATCTCCGGCTTCGACGTCGACGCGGATCAGCCCCTGGCTGCTCTGCGGCCCGTTGCTGGCGATGTAGGTGAGGTAGACCGGGCCGGGGGTGGTGCTGCGGAACGTAAAGGTGCCGCCGTCGGTCACGGGGCCCAGCTCGGCCGGGCCGTTGGCTTCCACCTGGGCCAGGCGGAGGGCGCCCCCGTTCGGATCGACGTCGTTCTTCAGCGGCGAGATGACCAGGTCCTGTCCCACCACGGCCGTGACGTGGTCGGCGTTGACCACCGGTGCAAGGGCTCCCGGCGGCTGGACGTTGACCACCACTTTTCCGCTGACGGTGGCCCTGCCGTCCCAGATGGTCACCTCCACGTTCTTCCTGCCGGCGGTGGCGCCGGAGTCCTGGAAGGTCAGCAGGCCGTCGCGGCGGACCTTGACCTGGTCCTGGTCGTTGTCCGCTTTCGCGTCAAGGAGCACCAGGTCGTCGCCGTCGGGGTCGATCCAGTCGGTAAGGATGTTCTGGCTGACGGCTTTGCCCTGTTCCACGAGCATGGTGGTGTTGTCGCCGCGCTTGAACCGGGGCGGCTTGTTCTCTTCGGGGGCCATCACGCTGAGGGTGACCTGCCCGGTGGCGGAAAGGCCGCGGCCGTCTGAGGCGCTGTAGCTGAATGTTTCCGTCCCGGGTTTCGCGCCGGCCGGAACGGAGATCTGGAAGGCCGTGCCGCCGTAGATGTTCTCAAGGCTGCCGGTCTGGGGTCCGGAATTCCCGACGGCGGCCGTGAGGACATCGCCGTCGGGGTCCGAATCGTTGTCCAGGACGCTAAGGATGGTGGTGCGGCCTGGGCGCACGCCGACGGCGTCGGGCTTGGTTTCCGGCGGACGGTTGGGCTTGGTGCGGTCCGGCAGGACGTTGATGGTGTTGTTGTCCGCGGATTCCTGGTCCTGCTCGTCGGACTCGTTCTTCGGCGGGATGACATCGTCCCAGTTGTTGACCAGCTGCATGTTCTGGTTCACCAGCCACACGTTGCCGGAATTGACGTCATTCAGGACCACGAGGTCCCGGTTCACCCGGAAGACATACGACGGCGAGGCGCTCGCCCTCGGCACGTCAACATTCTTGTCATCGTCGTCATTGGCGCAGTCGCGCACATACTTGTTCGTCCCGGACCACGCCGCGTGTACGCACCCGCCCAACTGGACGGGGGCAGCCGGCACGCCCTCGCCGTCGAATGCCACCGTCTTCGCCGTGGATCCGTCCAGGGGCTGCTTCAGCAACGCCTTCCGGGTGGCGATGGCCACGAAACCGCTGGCGGGGCCGCCCTGCTGCAGCTTCGCCTCCCGCGCGTTTTCCAGCTGGAGCCGCTTTCCGCCGGGCAGGAACAACTTCCCGGCCGCCGGATCCAGAAGCACCGGCTTGTCCCCCACCACCGTGATCTGGAGATCGCCCGAACCTTTCAGCTCGGCCCAGGTTTCGGATTCCGATGTTGTCACCTCGCCGTTGGCGTCAACGGCCGTTACCGTCACGGCCCCGGATTCAGGGTCCGCCGAGTAGATCCGGTCATCATCGCCGACCGCCGAGACAATGCCCTCCGAACCGACCAACACGGGTTCTGAGGCTTCCTCGTCAAAACCGTTGACCGTGGACGGCGACACCGCCCATACCTTGCCCGATGCCGCGTCCGTCACGGAGATGACTTCCGAGCCGAAGCTGACGTCCGCCGATCCCGGCAGCTGCTTGTCTCCGCCCAGCCGCATGTTCGCCGGCGAAACCTGGTTCAGTGTTGAGCCTGTCTCATCATCGACGAAGACGTCACCGGCGTCCTGCAGGATGTCGAACGTGGTGGAAGCGGGGGTCACGGCCCCATCAAGGACGCGGGAGGGGTAGTTGAGCCGGCCCACCGCATTCTTGGACTTCGAGACCACCCACACGCCGCCGTCGTTCAGCTCCACCTCGGTGGTCTTGAACCCCGGATACAGCACGGCACCGGTGACCAGGACAACGACGGCGGCACCGAAGGCGGTGCCCGTGACGAGTTTCTTGTGGCGCCTTTTCAGCCCAAGCTTCCCCAGCAGAGTTGTCACAGCGTTACTATCCCCTGAATTACCGCTGCCAAAAGGCAACTGTCCGGCCCGGGGTGCAATCCCCGGACCTTTATTTTTCGCCGCCCCCGGTGGGAGCAGCAGAGACCTGACATTGGCGATGCCCCGGGCCGGCTCGGGCGTCCGGCCCCGGCGAGGCACCGGTGGCAAGCTTACCGATCGGCACTTCCTGCCGCGATGGGGAGCCCTATCCACACCGGCGGTTCAGCGTTGCCGACGCACCAACTCTACCGCGATAGACCAACAACTGGATAAACTGGTTTTCCGCACCGGTCCCGCTCGCGCGCGGCGTGCGCCTTAGTCCAGCACCAAGCCTTTGCCGAGGCCGCGGCTAAGCCGCACGGGGCGGATTTCGCCGAATCCGCGGACGTTTTCGGGAGGCTGCGGCTCCAGCACGAACCGTTCGTCGTGTTCCAGTGCCGAGGCGGTCATCGAGTCCACCAGCACCGTGCCGGGATCCGCAAGGGTGGTGAGGCGGGCGGCGAGGTTCACGGTGGGACCGTAGATGTCGCCGAGCCGGGACAGGATCCTTCCCCACACCATGGCCACCCGCGCTTCGGGAAGGATCTCGTCCTCCGTGAAGGCCTGGGCAAGAGCCAGGGAGATCTCGGCACCGGCGGCCGGGGTTTCGGCGATGTAGAGGACTTCGTCGCCCACGGTCTTCACCAGGCGGCCGCCGCCCACGGAGATGATCTCGGCACACTTGTTTTCGAAGCGCTGGACCAGCCGGGCCAGAGTTTTTTCATTCATGCGGCGGGACAGGCTGGTGTACGAAACAAGGTCCGCGAAGCCTACGGCTCGCGCCAGCGGCAGCGGGGCGTCGTCCTCGTCGCCTTCCCGGCCCTCTTCGCTCGCCTGCAGGCCCGCTTCCGCCCGGACAGCGAGCCGCTGGACGCCTGCGTTAAGCTGGCGCCGCCAGGAGTAGACCAGCATTTCTTCCAGGGCGTCCACCAGCGCCGGCAGCTCGTTGACCAGGCGTTTGCGGGCGACGGCGTCCGTAACGCCCTGCTCGTGGACCATGTCCTCCACCAGGGCTTCGATCTGCCAGACCACCATCCGGTCCGTCATCTGCCCAATGGAGCGGGTGACGGAGATGGCGGCCTCCTCGGTCAGCTTCCCCGAGCGGACCAGGTCCACCACGGTGGAAAGCGCGGCCTGGTCGCGCTCAGTGAACGCCACGTCCTCGTCGCCGAAGTTGGGGAAACCGAGGGCACGCCACAGTTTGCGCGCGGACAGCAGGGACAGCCCGGCGCCGGCGGCGACTTCACGGCGCCGGAGCTTGCGTTCGCCGCCCAGCAGCCGGGCCTCCAAAGCCTTCATGGCGAGCCGTTCGGCAGACATCGCGCCTGTGGCCGGGTGGGAATCCATCGCGGGCGGGGGTGTGATGGAGTCCACGCGCTCCTGCTGGTCCTCATCGTTCATCCCGTCCACCTTCTCTCAATTCCCATGGCAAAGCTCCGGCAGGATCGTCCATTGCTCCGCCGGCCTGGCCGTCACGTTCGTCGGGCAATTCCTCGATGGCATCCAGGATGAAGTCCCGGAACCTGGCAACCTCCGGCACGTCCTGGAATGTCACCACGCCTTGGTACCCGGTTTCCAAGGATATATTCCCGGAGCGCAACAGGCGCTGAAGTACGGATTCGTGGACAGTCAGATTGCGCACCGAGGCCAGGTTCACCTGCTGGTCACGCCGCCGCAGGAGACCGGACCGGGCAACGAGCCGCCGGCTGGTGAGCGTGTACCTGGTGCCCTGCCACCGCAGCAGCCGGGGCAGGCAATATCCCAGCCAGACCCCGGCCACCGCCAAGGCGAACCCTGCCACCAGCCACGGCGTCCACCGGGGAGTCAGCGCGGGGATGAGCCTGGCCGCTTCCCCGCGGGTGGCCCAGGCGGAAGCGAACGCGGCAAGCGCCGGTGAGAGTATGAAGGCCGCAGCTGCCCCGGCCAGCTTCCTCGGCTGCGGGCGGGTGGTGACGATCACCTGCTCGCCCGGAACGAGGTCTTTACGCATAACCGCCCTGGCCGGATGCGTCCGGGGAATTCCACGGACGCAAGTGCACAACATCCCCGGCCGTTACCACGTGCTCCTTGGACTCGCGGTCCACCACCAGCAGCGATCCGTACTCGTCGAGGCGGGACGCGTGGCCGATGATTTCGTGGTCGCCCGGCAGCTGCGCCCGTACCTGTTTGCCCAGGGTGGTCATGACGCCTTCCACGCGCTTGTGCAGCGACGGTCCGCCGGCCAGGCCTGCCGCCGGGTCGCCGTCGGCGTTGCAAAAGCCGCGGTAGAGCACGGCGAAGTGCAAAAGGTAGCTCTTCAGCAGCTCCGTCCGGTCCGCTGAGCGCGGTGATTCCAGCACCACTGACGTGGCGGTGGGAACCGGGAGTTCGGCCGCCTGGAGGGTGACGTTCAGGCCGGTTCCCAGGATGACCGGGGGCACGGAGCCGTCCACCATGGGACCCATCTGGGCCAGGATTCCCGCGATCTTCTTGCCGCGCACCAGGACGTCGTTGGGCCATTTCAACTCGGCGGGCAGGCCGGCCGTTTCCAGGAGGGTTTCCCGCAGCGCCAGGGCGCCGATGAGGGACAGCCAGGAATAGCTCTGGGTGGGAAGCGGCCTTCCTTCGGCGTTGGCCGGCCGTAGGACAACGGAAACGGAAACTGAGCTCAGGGGCGGCGCTTCCCAGCGCCTGTCCAGGCGCCCGCGGGCTGCCGTCTGGTACTCCGCGGTCAGCACTGACATGTCCGGCCAGGCCGAAGGTTCCACGGTGACGGAGCGGAGGAGGTCGGCGTTGGTGGACCCGGTGGAGTTAACAACCTCAAGCCGCGGGATGCCGGCCGCGGACAGAAAGTGCTGGTCCGCGAGGGCCCTCCGGTCCAGTGGCGTGCCGGGGGCATGTGCGTCATCCATAGCTAAACTCTACCGACACCGCTTAGTCCTGGCAGCCCGGCGTGCCGGCCCGCAGGAACCCGGAAGGATCACGGCGGAGGCTAAAGGAAAATGTCCGGCACCAGCTGGTCTTCGGGAGCGCCAAGGCTGTACGGGCGGAAGTCGGTGACCCCCGCGGCCGCGAGCACCTCTTCATCCGTGTAGAAATTGCCGCTTGGCCGGCCGCCGGCCGTGAGGTTGCAGCCCGTAAGCACGGCGTGGGCCGCATCCGCCATGATTTCCGCGCCACGGGCGGCCTGGACGATCTTTTCCCCGTGCGGCATGTTCCTGATGGCCGCAGTGTCTATAAGGGTGCGCGGCCACAGCGAATTCACCCGGATGCCGTCCGCCTTCAGCTCCTCGGCAAGGCCGAGGGTTGTGAGGCTCATCCCGTACTTTGCCATGGTGTAGGCCAGGTGCTTCCCGGCCCACCGGGGATCGAGGTTCAGCGGCGGCGAGAGCGTAAGGATGTGGCCCTGGTCCGAGGCCCGGAGCGCCGGGAGCGCCAGCTTGGACATCAGGAACGTCCCGCGGACGTTGATGTCCTGCATGAGGTCGTACTTTTTCATGTCCACGTCATCGGTCCGGGAAAGGTCGATGGCGGAAGCGTTGTTGATGACGGCGTCAATGCCCCCGAACCGTTCCATTGCCGCCGCCACGGCCGCGGCCACGTCGTCGTCCCTCCGGACATCACCCACCAGCGGGAGCGCCTGTCCGCCCGCCTCCACCAGTTCCTGGGCAGCCGTATGGACAGTCCCGGACAGTTTCGGGTGCGGCTCCCCGGTCTTGGCCATCAGCACGATATTGGCGCCGTCCTGCGCCGCGCGCAGGGCGATTGCCAGGCCGATCCCCCTGCTCCCGCCGGAGATGAGGATGGTCCTTCCCTGGAGTGAACCGGCAGCCTGGTAGGGTCCGCCGAGGGCATGCGAAGCGTCGTTGCTCGAAGTCATGGCACCACTGTAACCCAACTAAGTTACCGGCAAGTAACATGGCGCTGCTGCTGACGACGGCGCAGAAAATTGTAGGTTCCCTACAGCCGCAGCCGCCGGAAGCGTCACTAGACTTGCCAGCAGGGTTCGCCTTTTGTGTGGAAGCTACTTAACTGCAGCGCCACAGCCCGCCAGCATTCACAGCACCACAGAATCAATCTGCTACAGAGCCGGAGATACTTGATGAGCCACGATCTGACAACGACAGCGGGAAAGATCGCCGATTTCCGCGACCGCCAGGCGCGTGCCGAACAGCCCTCCGGCCCTGAGGCAATCGAGAAACAGCATGCCCGCGGCAAGAACACCGCCCGGGAGCGCATCGCCCTCCTCCTCGACGAGGACTCCTTCGTCGAATTCGACGCCCTGGCCGTCCACCGCTCCACCGCGTTCGGCATGGAGAAGAAGAAGCCGCTCGGCGATGGACTGGTTTCCGGATACGGCACCGTGGACGGTCGCCTGGTGGCCGTGTACAGCCAGGACTTCTCGGTCTACGGCGGGTCCCTGAGCCAGGTCAACGGCGAAAAGATCGTCAAGGTGCAGGAGTTTGCGCTGCGCAACGGCTGCCCCGTTGTGGGCATCCTGGACGGCGGCGGAGCACGAATCCAGGAGGGCGTTGCCTCGCTGGCCATGTTCGCGGACATCTTCCGCAACAACGTCCACGCGTCCGGCGTGGTCCCCCAAATTTCGCTCATCATGGGCCCGTCGGCAGGCGGCGCCGCCTACTCCCCTGCCCTCACCGACTACGTGGTGATGGTGGACAAGACCTCCCACATGTTCATCACCGGACCGGACGTCATTAAGACCGTCACCGGGGAGGACGTTGACATGGAAACCCTCGGCGGAGCCCGGCAGCACAATGCCACCACAGGAACCTCCACCTACCTTGCCTCGGACGAAGCGGACGCGATCGAGTTCGTCCGCGAACTGCTGGACTTCCTGCCGTCCAACAACCTCTCAGAGGCACCCGTCCTGGAGCACACGCAGGAACTGGAGCTCGACGACGACGACCTCGCCCTGGACGCGCTGGTCCCCGATTCCGCCAACCAGCCCTATGACATGCGTGCCGTGGTTGAGCAGATCGTGGATGACGGCCACTTCCTGGAGATGCAGGCCCTCTACGCGCCGAACGTGATGATCGGGTACGGCCGGGTGGAGGGCCATACGGTGGGCATCGTCGCCAACCAGCCCCTGCAGTTCGCCGGCACCCTGGACATCGCCGCCTCGGAAAAGGCTGCCCGGTTCGTCCGCCACTGCGACGCGTTCAACATCCCCATCATTACCCTGGTGGACGTTCCCGGCTTCCTGCCCGGCAAGGACCAGGAGTTCCAGGGCATCATCCGCCGCGGCGCCAAGCTCCTCTATGCCTACGCGGAGGCGACCGTTCCCAAGCTCACCGTCATCACCCGCAAGGCCTACGGCGGCGCCTACATCGTAATGGGCTCCAAGAAGCTCGGCGCCGACCTCAACCTGGCCTGGCCCACCGCCCAGATCGGCGTAATGGGTGCACAGGGTGCCGTCAACATCCTGTACCGCCGCGATCTTGCGGCCGTTGCGGAGGCGGGCGGCGACGTCGAAGCGCGGCGCGCCGAGGTCATCCGGCAGTACGAGGAAGAGCTCCTCAACCCCTACCAGGCAGCGGAGCTCGGCTACGTTGACGCCGTCATCGCCCCGTCCGAGACCCGGCTGCAGATCATCAAGGGCCTGCGCGCCCTGCGTGACAAGCGCGCCAGCCTCCCCGCCAAGAAGCATGGGAACATCCCGCTGTGAACGCGGAAAAGCCGGCGGCCGAGGCTGGCGAAACCCAGGCACCCGCTGAGCCCCTGCTGTCTGTCGTCAAAGGGCAGCCCACCGCCGAGGAACTGGCGGCGCTGACCGCCGTCGTACTTTCCCTGGGCGGCGCGGAACAGGCTGAGACCGAGAATCCGCCGGTGCGGCACTGGGTCCGCCGCCAGCAGCTGAGGCTGGAGCCCGCCCCCGGCCCCGGAGCATGGAAACGCAGCCGCGGCTGATCCTCCCCGCCGGCTCCCACATTCGGAGGCGCTAGTCTCGGAGTGTGACTACAGACACTTCTCCTGCCGCCCGCCCGCACACCCGGATTGACGCCGTCGCAGATGACTACACCGAGACGCTCATAAGGCTCAATCCATCCTTCGCCACCACCCTTGGCCTTGCCGGACACGAAACCGAATACCAGGACTTCTCCCCGGCAGGCATCGCCGAATTCGCGGAGGCTGCCCGGAAGGCCCTGGTCGACCTCGAAGGCCTCGAGCCGGAGGACGACGTTGACGCGGTCACCCTGGACGCCATGCGGGAGCGGCTGGGGCTGCAGCTGCTGATCCACGCCTCGGGATGGGATTACGCCGACCTGAACAACATTGCCTCCCCTGCCCAGGACATCCGGGCGATCTTCGACCTCATGCCCACGGAGACGGAGCAGGACTGGCGGCACATTGCCGGCCGCGCGTCCAACGTCCCCGGCGCAATTGCCGGGTACACCGAATCCCTGCGGCAGGCGAAGGACGCCGGCCGGGTGGCCGCCGCGCGCCAGGTGAAGGTCGTCATTGAGCAGGTGACGAAGTACGCCGCGGAGGATGGCTTCTTCGCGAAGCTGGCGGCCGGGGCGGCCACTGCCGCCGGGCCGCTGCCCGCAGCCATCCGGGAAGAGCTCGACGCCGGTGCGGCCGCCGCCCGGGCAGCCTACGCCGGGCTGGCGGACTTCCTCCGCGCAGAGCTGCTGCCGGCAGCACCCGAAAAGGATGCCGTGGGCCGGGCGCGTTACGCCCTCGCCTCCCGGTCCTTCCTCGGTGCCACCGTGGACCTCGAAGAGACCTACGCATGGGGCGTGGAGGAGCTGGACCGGCTCATCGCCCAGCAGGAACAGGTGGCCCACACCATCAAGGACGGCGCCACCATCGCCGAGGCCAAGGAGATCCTGAACAACGATCCCGCCCGCCAGCTGAAGGGAAAGGACGCGCTGCAGCAGTGGATGCAGGAACTCTCCGACAAAGCCGTGGCCGGGCTCGCCGGCGTCCACTTCGACATCCCCGACGTCATGAAGAAGCTGGAATGCCTCATCGCCCCCACCGACGAGGGC
The DNA here is from genome assembly GCF_031844545.1 of Arthrobacter sp. AB6. Taxonomy (NCBI): domain Bacteria; kingdom Bacillati; phylum Actinomycetota; class Actinomycetes; order Micrococcales; family Micrococcaceae; genus Arthrobacter; species Arthrobacter sp. AB6. Next base: position 38,392 of record NZ_JAUZVL010000004.1, on the reverse strand, counting down.
GGCATCTACTACACCGGCCCGTCCGATGACTTCAGCCGCCCGGGCCGCATGTGGTGGTCCGTCCCCGCCGGTGAGGACACGTTCACCACCTGGGCCGAGACCACCACGGTCTACCACGAGGGCGTCCCGGGCCACCACCTCCAGGTGGCCACCGCCACCTACCGCCGCGAGCTGCTGAACAAGTGGCGGCGCAATGTCTGCTGGACCTCGGGCCACGGCGAAGGCTGGGCCCTGTATGCCGAGAAGCTGATGCAGGAACTCGGATACTTGAGCGATCCCGGCGACCACATGGGCATGCTGGACATGCAGCGGATGCGGGCCGCCCGCGTGGTGTTCGACATCGGCGTCCACCTTGAGCTGGAGATGCCGGAACGCTGGGGCTCCGGCACCTGGACCCCGGACAAGGGATATGAATTCCTGAAGGCGAACCTGCCCATCAGCGAAGGCCAGCTGAATTTCGAGTTCACCCGCTACCTGGGCTGGCCCGGCCAGGCGCCCTCCTACAAAGTTGGCCAGCGCCTGTGGGAGCAGATCCGCGCCGAACTCGAAGCCCGGCCCGGGTTCGACCTCAAAGAGTTCCACACAAGGGCTTTGAACATCGGCTCCGTAGGACTGGACACCCTGAGGCGTGCGCTGCTTTCCTAGCTCTGGCTCCGCAGTCGCCCCGGCCCGCCGAGGGTGCCTTCCTCTGCTTGCTGCTCCTTCGTCGCTTTGACGCAAGCTGCCGGAAGGCACCCACGTCGGGCCTTTTACTGTATCGCGCGAGATGTTAACCACACCCGGGGCGGGAATAAGTAACATGGCCGCTGTGCAACCTTGATTTCTCGGGGAATATCGGCTCCGGCAGAATCTTGGGCCGCGTAATATTTCTCAATGTTCGTTCGCCGTGGTATTCGCGCTGGCTTTAGCGTGTTCGGGTGAGCACTCAGACAAGCACCCCCTCCCCCGCCGGGAAGACCGGCTTCCAGCTGCCCAAGTGGGCCGGCTCGTTCGGCGTCCAGATCATCGCCGCCCTCATCGTGGGGCTGGGCCTCGGCCTGCTGGCCAAGTACACCGGCAGCACCAAGGCAGCCCCGAACGGCCTCGGCGCCACGCTGCAGACCATCGGCTCCAGCTATGTGTCACTGCTGCAGACCGCAGTCGTACCCCTGATCTTCACCGCGGTGGTCAGCTCCATTTCCAACCTTCGCCAGGTGTCCAATGCCGCGAAGCTGGCCTGGAACACCCTGTTGTGGTTCGCCATTACGTCGCTGATCGCCGTACTGATCGGCATCGGGCTGGGTGTCCTCCTGCAGCCCGGCGCCAACACCGGCATCACCCAGGAAGCCAAGTACTCCGGCAAGTCCGGTGACTGGTGGGCCTTCCTGGTTGGCCTGTTCCCCAAGAACTTCCTGGGACTGGGCGCCAGCTCCACCGTTGCCGAGTCCGGCGCCGTCACCACCTCGGTCAGCTTCAACGTGCTCCAGATCCTGGTGATTGCCATCGCCGTCGGTGTTGCGGCGCTGAAGGTGGGGAAGGCTGCCGAACCGTTCCTGGCCCTGAACGCCTCCGCATTGGCCGTCATCCAAAAGGTGCTCTGGTGGATCATCCGCATCGCACCCCTGGGCACCGTGGGCCTGATCGGCAACGCGGTGGCTGTCTACGGTTGGGACACCATCGGGTCCCTCGGCAAGTTCACCTTCGCCATCTACGTGGGCCTTGCCCTGGTGCTCTTCGCGGTCTACCCCATCCTGGTCCGCACCCACGGCCTCTCCGTCAAGCAGTACTTCTCGGGCGTGTGGCCTGCCGTCCAGCTGGCCTTCGTCTCCCGCTCCTCCGTGGGAACCCTGCCCCTGACCCAGCGCGTCACCGAACGAAGCCTGGGCGTTCCCCGCGCTTACGCCTCCTTCGCCGTTCCGCTGGGCGCCACCACCAAGATGGACGGCTGCGCCGCCATCTACCCCGCCATCTCCGCAATTTTCGTGGCCCAGTTCTTCGGCATCCAGCTGGACTTCAGCCAGTACCTGCTGATCGCCCTGGTATCCGTCCTCGGTTCTGCTGCCACCGCGGGAACCACCGGCGCCGTGGTGATGCTCACGCTGACGTTGTCAACGCTGGGGCTGCCGCTGGCCGGCGTCGGGCTCCTCCTGGCCATCGATCCCATCCTGGACATGGGCCGCACCGCAGTGAACGTGGCCGGTCAGGCACTCGTCCCCACCATCGTGGCCAAGCGCCAGGGCATCCTCGACGAGCAGCTGTACAACGCTCCCCGCAACGGCACACCCTTCGTGGATGATTCCGTTGCCGGCACTGATACCGATGCCCCGTCCGACGGAACCTCCACGGACACCGCATCGCGTGAACTGGCGGGCGCGAAGGCCTAGGAACCTCTGCTCACCCACTGCAACAAAACAGTAGAAGTTCCCGGGAGACCTTCCCGGGAACTTCTACTGCGTTAGGCGGCTGGCCGAATCGGCGTCATGACCGCGTCAGTGACCGCCGCCGCCGATAATGCCGTTCGCCACCGCCTTGGTCACAGCGTCGGCCTCGGCCTGCGTCAGCTTTCCGTCCGTGACCGCCTGGTCCAACCTCGCCTTGAAGGCCGCAGCCTTCGCAGCCTGCTTCTCCGCGCGGAGCTCCTCCAGTGCAGCAGTGACCTTGGCCTCCTCGATGCCCAACGACTCCGCCAGTGACTTCGCAAGGGCGGCGTCGCGGGCGGCGGGGTCCGGCCTCTCCCCCTCCGCAGGCGGCGTGGGAGGCTTGTTGGCTTCGCGGAAGGCCTGGAGCGCTTCGGCCACCTTGGCTTCGTCGACACCCAGCTTCCCGGCGAGCGCGGATGCCTGGACTGCGCCCCGCTCGCCGCCCCGGCCGTGCTTGCCCATGCCTCCGCCGGGAGCGGTGCCGGTGCTCCCGTCCGGGGACGCACTGGAGCCGGCACCGGGTATGGGAGCGGGTGTAGTGGTGGCTGAGGCGACGCCGGCAACGCCGATACCGGCAGCAAGGGCCAGCGCCGTAGCTGACAGGCCAAGGGTCATTTTCTTTGTGCGTGACATTACGTGTCTCCTGGATCCGCCGCCTGGTGACGGCTGCTGATGATTTGTCCCTTTCGGGACACTTCCAGGATTGGGCAGCAGGTAATGCGGGGCCTGTTCGGAACCTTTCATTCTCCTGTGAAAATAAGTTGCGCAGAGTGCAAAGTTGCACATAGTGTAAACGGGTGACCCTTCCTGCCGCATCTGCCCAACAGGGAACCTCCGTCCCGCCACCGGCCGCACCTTCGCGCCGCGAGCTCAACAAAGCAGCCACCCGCCAGGCCATCACCGACGCCGCGCTGGGCCTCCTGCGAAGCAAGGGCCCTGGAAACTTCACGGTTGAGGACATCGCAGACGCCGCCGGGATTTCACGCCGGACGTTCTTCAACTACTTCGGCAGCACCGACGCCGCACTGGCCTCCATCACCCATGGCTTCCTGGACAACGCGATACAGCAGTTCAAACTCCGGACCGCGGAGGAGCCCATCCTGCAGTCGGCGCAGGAGGCACTGATGGCGCTGGCGGACCCCATGACAGTGGCCCCGCTGGCAGAACTCTTCACCCTGACCCAGCAGAGCACACTTATGTCCCACTCCGAACTGGAAGCCTGGGACCACTGCCGGGAACAGATCACCGCCGTGGCCCGCAGCCGGGCTGCCGCCACGCCGGGCGCCGAAAACGAGCTCTACCTCCGCGCCTTGGCCGGTTCCGTCATCTCGTGCGGCAAGGCGGCAATGGAGGTCTGGTTTGCCCGCCGCGGCGCGGACCTCTCGCCGGCATCCCTGGCCGAGCTGCGGCAACTGCTGATCGACGCCATGGCACTGCTCGGCTCAGGCTTCACCACAGGCCGTGCACCTGCCCCATCCTCTTCCGCCACCCGTTCCTCCTGATCAGATCGGCTTCCTCGCATGGCACTGTTCCTGTACCGCCTGGGCAAATTCTCCTACCGCCGGCGCTGGCTGGTCATCTCGCTCTGGCTTGCCGCCCTGGTGGCCGTGGGCGGTTCAGCCGCAGCCTTCCACGGCACACTGTCCAACAACTTCCAGATTCCGGGCACTGAGACGCAGCGGATCGCGGACAAGCTGAAGGAAGAGCTTCCCTCGGCGTCCGGAGGCACCGCCACCATCGTCTTTGAAGCGCCCGACGGCGGTTTCACCGCCGGGAGCCGCGCGGCCGTCTCGGAGGCCCTGGAGAAGCTCAAGACCGTGCAGGGTGTCCGCGGCACCGTGGACCCCTTTGCCACCCAGGCCCAGGTGGACCGGGCCGGCCAGGCCATCACGGACGGCGAACAGCAGCTTGCCGCAGGCCAGGCGCAGCTGGACGCCTCCCGTGCCCAGCTTGAAGCCGGGCAGGGACAGCTCGCCGCAGCGGAACAGCAGCTGGCCGCCGCGGGCGCCCCGGCTGCCCTGATCGAGGCCCGGCTCGGCCAGCAAAAGGCAGTCCTTGCCGAGGGACAGGCCCGGCTCGAAGCCGGCACCCGGGAACTGGAAGCGGGCAAGGCAAAGCTCAGCCTTGGCAAGCGCCAGGCAGAGGCAGCGTCCGCCATCCGCTTCGTGTCGGAGGACGGCCGCGCCGCAGTGGCGCAGGTGCAGTTCAACACCTCCATCAACGGCCTCAGCCCGGAGGTCCGCCAGCAGGTCCAGGACATCGCCCACGAAACGTCCGCTGCCAGCGTGACCGCCTATGCCAGCAAGGAGATCACCGAGGACATCTCGGAACTCTTCGGCGCCGCCGAGGTCATTGGCATCGCCGTCGCGGCCCTGGTCCTGATCCTCATGCTGGGCACCCTGGTTGCCGCCGGGCTGCCGCTGCTGATGGCCATCGTGGGTGTCGGCATCGGGCTAGGCATCACGTTCGCCCTGTCCGGACTGTTCGACATGAGCTCCATTTCACCCATGCTGGCCCTCATGCTGGGCCTGGCTGTGGGCATCGACTATTCCCTGTTCATCGTGAACCGGCACCGGACCCAGCTGCTCGCCGGCATGGATCCGGAGGAGTCCGTGGCCCGGGCAACCGGCACGTCCGGCAATGCGGTGGTCTTCGCCGGCCTGACCGTGATCATCGCCCTTGCCGCCCTGGTGGTGCCCGGGCTGCCGTTCCTCGCCGTGATGGGCCTGGCTGCGGCCGGCACCGTGGCCGTGGCCGTGCTGGTGGCCATCACCCTTACTCCGGCCATGCTGTCCTTGATCGGACGCCGCATCATCTCCCGGCGGGCCTGGGCCAAAGCCGCTGCCCACAACGCCGAACCCGGCCATGAAGCAGCCGATGAGGCCAAGGACCGGGAACGCAGCACGCACGGCTGGGGCGGCCTGGTCACCCGGCACCCGATCCTGGCGCTCCTGGCGGGGGTGCTCCTCCTTGGCACCCTCGCGCTGCCGGCCACCCAGCTGCAGCTTGCACTGCCCGACGGCGGCTCGGAGCCGGTGGACTCCGAGGCCTACCAGGCCTACGACCTGACCGCGCGGAGCTTCGGAGAAGGCGTCACCGGCCCCATCGTCGCCGTGGGCGAGTTCCCGGCCGGCCTCGATGAAGCCCAGGCACAGACCCTGCAATACGACGTCGCCGACAAGCTCCGTGCCGTGGACAACGTGGTGGCCGCCGTGCCCGTGGCGCTCAGCGAGGACCGACGCACCGCGGTATTCCAGGTCATCCCCGGGGAAGGCCCGGCGAGCGCCAGCACCGTCCGGGTCGTCTCGGAGCTTCGCGGCCTGAATGACGACATCCAGGCCGAGCACGGGGTCGCCATGGGCCTGACCGGCCAGACCGCCGGCAACATCGACGTCTCCACCAAGCTGGGTGACGCCCTGCCGCCCTACCTGGCAATCGTCGTCGGGCTTTCCCTGGTCCTGCTCCTGCTGGTGTTCCGCTCCATCGTTGTGCCGCTGCTGGCAACCGGCGGGTTCCTCCTCTCGCTCGCCGCGGCCTTCGGTGCGGTGGTGGCTGTCTACCAGTGGGGCTGGCTCGGCGGGGTGTTCGACGTCGCCAACCCCGGCGCCGTGCTGAGCTCCCTGCCCATCATCCTGATCGGCGTGCTGTTCGGCCTGGCCATGGACTACCAGGTGTTCATCGCCTCCGGGATGCGCGAGGCCTACATGCACGGTTCCACCGCCAAGGAAGCGGTCCGGGTGGGCTTCCGCCACGCGGCCGCCGTGGTGGCCGCCGCCGCGATCATCATGGTCAGCGTGTTCGCCGGCTTCATCTTCAGCCACCTCACCATGGTCCGGCCGCTGGGCTTCGCGATGGCGTTCGGCGTGCTCCTGGACGCCTTCGTGGTGCGCATGACCATCGTTCCGGCCGTGATGTACCTGCTGGGCGAAAAGTCCTGGTGGCTCCCCCGCTGGCTGGACCGGATCCTGCCGGATGTGGACGTGGAGGGCGCCAAGCTCAGCCGGCCCGAGGCCGCACGGGCGGCCGGAGAACTGGTCCACTAGGCTGGAACTGTGCCCCGCCTGATTCTCGCCTCCCAGTCCCCCGCCCGCACCAAGCTCCTGGCCGAGGCCGGCATCCGCCACACCGTCCTGGTCTCAGACGTGGACGAGGACGCCGTCCAGGCCCGGTACGGCGTTACCGACCCCCATGACACCGCACTGCTCCTTGCCCGGGCGAAGGCCGAAGCCGTGGCGGCCCTCCCGGAAGCAGAAGGGGCCCTGGTCCTGGGCTGCGATTCCGTCTTCGAGTTTGACGGCGAGGCGCACGGCAAGCCGTATACCGCAGCCGTGGCCCGTGAGCGCATGCTGCGGATGAGCGGCAATACGGGGGTCCTGCACACGGGCCACTGGCTGGTGGACTGCCGGGACACCGAGCCGGACGACGACGGCGGGGAACAGGGTTCGGGCGCCACTTTGGGGACGGTTGCCTCCGCCGCGGTCTCCTTCCTGGAGATGGAACCGGCCGAGATCGACGCCTACATCGCCACCGGCGAGCCGCTGCACTGCGCCGGGTCCTTCACCATCGACGGCCTGGGCGGGGCGTTCATCCGGAAGGTCGACGGCGACCCGCACACCGTCGTCGGGCTTTCCGTCTCCACCCTCCGGGACCTGCTGGCCTCGGCGAACGTGCGCATCACCGACCTCTGGCCCGCCTGACCGGAGCCCCGGCCGGGGCGGAAAAAGCGCCGCATTTCGTAGCGTCTTGTAGCTTCCCTACAAAGGCTGGAGCGTTTACACGCGGATTCCGCAAGTAATATCGGCGGAACCCTCAAAACCGCGCTAGGCTCCCTGAAGGAAAGAAGGAGACGCCTTGTCAGCAAATTTGGAGCAATCCGCAGGAACCACGCAGTCGACCCTCACGAAGGTGCTGATCGCCAACCGCGGTGAAATTGCCGTCCGCATCATTCGCGCCGCACGTGACGAGGGCATCGCGTCCGTGGCCGTCTACGCGGACCCGGACCGTGACGCCCTGCACGTCCGCCTCGCTGACGAGGCCTATGCCTTAGGCGGGAACACCGCTGCCGAGTCCTACCTGGTGATGGACAAAATCATCGACGCCGCCCTCCAGTCCGGTGCCGACGCCATCCACCCGGGCTACGGCTTCCTTGCCGAAAACGCCCAGTTCGCTGCGCGAGTGATCGACGCCGGCATTACGTGGATCGGCCCTTCCCCGGAAGCCATCTCTGCCCTCGGCGACAAGGTCCAGGCCCGGCACATCGCAGAAAAAGTGGGCGCCCCCCAGGTTCCCGGCACCGCAGACCCCGTTCAGTCGGCCGAGGAGATCCTCGACTTCGTGGACCAGTACGGCCTGCCGGTGGCCATCAAGGCCGCCTTCGGCGGCGGCGGCCGCGGCATTAAGGTGGCCCGGACCAGGGAAGAGATCCCCGAACTGTACGAATCGGCCGTCCGCGAAGCCACCGCCGCCTTCGGCCGCGGGGAATGCTTCATCGAGCGCTTCCTGGACGCCCCCCGGCACGTGGAAACCCAGTGCCTGGCGGACGCCCACGGCAACGTTGTGGTGGTCTCCACCCGCGACTGCTCACTGCAGCGCCGCAACCAGAAACTGGTGGAGGAAGCCCCCGCCCCGTTCCTGACCGAGGACCAGAACCGGCGCCTCTACGAATCTTCCAAGGCCATCCTCAAGGAGGCAGGCTACCTGGGCGCCGGCACCTGTGAATTCCTCGTGGGGCAGGACGGCACCATCTCCTTCCTGGAAGTCAACACCCGCCTGCAGGTGGAGCACTGCGTTTCCGAGGAAGTCACCGGCATCGACCTGGTGCGCGAGCAGTTCCGGCTGGCCCGTGGCGAAGAGCTCGGCTACGGCGACCCCGAGGTGCGCGGCCACTCCATCGAGTTCCGCATCACGGGTGAGGACCCGGGCCGGAACTTCATGCCGGCTCCCGGCACCGTGCGCGTGCTGAAGAATCCCACCGGGCCCGGAGTCCGCGTCGACTCGGGCATCGAACAGGGTGACGAGATCAGCGGCAACTTCGACTCCATGCTCTCCAAGCTGATCGTGACGGGAGCCAGCCGGCCCCAGGCCCTGCAGCGGGCCCGCCGCGCCCTGGAGGAAATGGTGGTGGAGGGCATTCCCACCGTCATCCCGTTCGACCTCGCGGTGGTTTCCGATCCCGCATTCGCCCCGGCCGAGGGACCGTTCAAGGTCCACACCCGCTGGATCGAGACAGAGTTCGTCAACAATCTTCCGGCCTGGACGCCCGACGGCGCTGCTGACACCGGCGGCGCCGAAGAGCGCCAGCGCGTGGTGGTGGAAGTGGGCGGCAAGCGGCTCGAGGTGGTCCTGCCCGCCTCCCTCGGTTCCCCGGGAACGGGAGGGGCGGCAACCGCAGCCAAGCCCGCCAAATCGAAGAAGCGTTCACGCTCCGGCGGCCCGGCTGCCGCCACCGGCAACGCCCTCACCTCCCCCATGCAGGGCACCATCGTGAAGGTCGCCGTCGCGAACGGCGACGTTGTGACCGAGGGAGACCTGGTGGTGGTCCTCGAGGCGATGAAGATGGAGCAGCCGCTGACTGCGCACCGTTCCGGAACCATCATCGGGCTCCAAGCCTCATCCGGCGAAACAGTGTCTGCCGGCGCTGTCATTGCCATCATCGAAGACTAAGCGCCGGAGGCACCCATGCTCGCACCCAGCTTCCAGGAAGAAGTGGACCGCTACCACCTTGCCGTCCCCGAAATCACGCAGGGCAACCCCGGCCCCATCAAGGAACTCTATTCGCGGCTCGACGACGTCACCCTGGCCAACCCGTTCGGCGGCATAGCCCGCGGCTGGGCGCAGGTTGAGGCCCGGCTGGACCAGGCTGCCCGGCAGTTCCAGGACGGGCAGATGCTCGGATTCGACACCATCTCCTCCTACACCGCCCGGGACACCGCCTACCTCGTGGAGACCGAACATTTCCGGGCACGCCTGGACGGTGCCGCCACCGCGGAGGAATTCGCACTCCGGGTCACCAGCATCTTCCGGCGCGAGGAAGGCTACTGGAAGCTCGTGCACCGGCACGCGGATCCCGCCGCGCGGCCGCAGTCGCGCCGCTCCCTTACCCAGCCCGCCAGCTGAGGACGCCTTGCTGACAGGCCGGTGTCCCAACCGGCACACTTAGCAGATGTTGCCTTTCCTGCTCCTGGCCTCGCGGGCGGAGGATGCCGCCGCCGAGGACGAGTACGCCGCCTACCTTCGCTACGGCGGACTGGAGCCGCGGGAGCTGCAGAGGGTACGCCTGGAGGCTGCGCCGCTGCCGCGCCTGGACCTTTCCAGCTACTCGGGCGTTATTGTTGGCGGCAGCCCCTTTACCTCGAGCGATCCCCCGGAAATGAAATCATCCGTCCAGCACCGGGTGGAGCGCGAGCTTTCAGGGCTCCTGGACGAGTTGGTGGCACGCGACTTCCCGTTCCTGGGGGCCTGCTACGGAGTGGGCACGCTGGGGCGGCACCAGGGGGCCGTGATCGACAGGACCTACGGCGAGCCGCTGGGCGGGGTGGAGATCGAGCTGACGGAGGCCGGGCTTGAGGACCCGTTGCTGGCGGGGCTCTCCCCGACGTTCACGGCTTTCACCGGCCATAAGGAAGCGTGCACCGCCCTGCCGCCGCATGCCGTCCTGCTGGCCCGCTCCGCGGCCTGCCCGGTGCACATGTTCCGGATCCGGGAAAACCTCTATGCCACACAGTTCCATCCGGAGCTGGATGCCGAAGGCCTGTGCACCCGGATCGACATTTACCGGCACGCGGGATATTTCCCGCCGGAGTCCGCCGAAGAGCTGATGGAGAGCGCCCGGCAGTTCACTGCCACCGAACCCATGAAAATCCTGCGGAACTTCGTGGCCCGCTACGCCCGGTGACCTTACGGACGGACTGACGCGCCGCCGTCGTACCTTCCCCGGGCTGGTACCTTGCCTGGGTTAGCCCATTCCCTGGCACGCGCTCCTCCCCCGGACACGAAAGTGCCCGGCACATTCCCCTGGTGAGGGGAACATGCCGGGCACCGCAGCCCCGGACCGGGCTGGAACGCAGAGGGCGTGCTGCTAGGCCACGTTGTTCTCGTAGTCGGTGTTCTTCGTCTCGCGCGTCATCCACAACGCGATGAAGGTGAGCACCGCCGCGGCCGCCATGTACAGGCCAACCAGCCAGGTGCTTCCCCCGGCCGCCTGCCACAGGGCAATGGCGATGAACGACGCCGGCGCCGCACCAATGACACTGGAAAGGTTGTAGGCGACAGCGGAACCGGTGTACCGGACGTTGGCCGGGAAGAGTTCCGGGAGGATGGCTGCCATGGGACCGAAGGTCAGGCCCATGAGCGTGAAGCCGACGATCAGGCCGACGATCGCGGCCGCCGTACCGGGCCCGAACATGGTGAACCAGAAAATCCCGAACACGAAGATTCCGGCGGTCACGCCGAGCAGGAACTTCCGGCGGCCCCACTTTTCGGCCAGCGGACCCGAGACGAGGGTGAAGATGCCGAAGAACACAACGCCGAGGATCAGCATCCAGAGGAAGTCGCCCCGTGGAATGCCGAGGCCGGGGACGAAGTTGGCCACTTCGGCCGCAGACATCGGCTTGCCGGCCTTCTCCGCGGCCGCCTTGGCAGCCTCAACCGTGGCAGGCTTCGTGCCGTAAGTCAGCGTGAAGGATGTCATGACATAGAACAGCACGTACGTGGCAAACATGATGAAGGTGCCGGCGAGGACCGGACGCCAGTGGCTCTTGAAAGTGGCGAAGAACGGAACCTTGGCCACCTTGTCCTCGTTGAGGACCTTCTGGAACGAAAGGCTTTCAACGAGCTTCAGCCGGACGTAGAGGCCAACGATGACCAGGATCGCACTGAGCAGGAACGGAACCCGCCAGCCCCAGGCGAGGAACGCCTCCGGGGGCAGGGCGAAGTTGAGCCAGATGAAGAGCAGGTTGGCCAGGATGAAGCCGATGGGAGCGCCCAGCTGCGGGAACGTTCCGTACACGGCCCGCTTGCCCTTGGGCGCATTCTCGGTGGCCAGCAGGGCAGCGCCCGACCATTCGCCGCCGAGGGCCAGGCCCTGGGCGAAGCGGAGCACCACCAGCATGAGGGGCGCCAGGATGGCCCAGCCGGGCAGTGACGCGGTGGGAAGCAGGCCGATAAGGAAGGTCGCGATGCCCATGGTGAGCAGGGAAGCCACCAGGGTCCCCTTGCGCCCGAATTTGTCACCGAAGTGGCCAAAAAGCACTGAGCCGACAGGACGTGCGATGAACGCCACCCCGAAGATGGCGAAGGAGCTCAGGAGCGCGTTGATATCCGTGGCGTTCGGGAAGAACAGCTTGGGGAAGACCAGCACGGATGCCGTCGCGTAGATGTAGAAGTCGTAAAACTCAATCGTGGTTCCAATGAGGCTGGCAAAAATCACCTTGCCCTTGGAGTTGACCGGTTTTAGCGAACCGGGCTCCGTTGAGATACCGGTTGATGACATATGGAGACCCTTTCAGGAGAGACCTGCCGGACATGGTCAGCCCGGCAGCCCTCGTGCGTTTAACTAGGGCTCAATATTAGTTCCCGGGTTCCATTTGATGGACGAAACGTCCAACATGCGGACAATCCGGGTTGTCTCACATTTGCCCCTCACGCCTCCTCACGCCCGCCCAAACGTGCCGATAGGCAAATGTCACAGCGCGTTAACAAACATCGTCGGTCCGTGAAACGCGGCTTCTTTACCTTGGAGGAACAACATCCCCCGAAGGAGGTACACCGTGACTGTTGATCGCACCGCTGATGCCGGCACCGGCAATTCCCTTGATCTCGACGTACAAGGTTCCGCAGCCGCCAGCGCACAGCCCGGCACCACCCGCACCACAGACTCCCCCGCCCTTGAATTCCGTCCCGGCCGCTGGATCGCCAACTGGGATGCCGAGAACAAGGAGCAGTGGGAAACCGCCGGCCGCACCATTGCCCGCCGCAACCTCAACTGGTCCATCTTCGCCGAGTTCCTCGGCTTCGTCGTATGGCAGCTCTGGTCCATCGTGGTGGTCCAACTGCCCGCCGTCGGCTTCAACTTCTCCACCTCCGAGATTTTCTGGCTCATCTCCATGCCCAGCCTGGTGGGCGCAACCCTCCGCATCCCCTACACCTTCATGGTTCCCCGCTTCGGCGGCCGCAACTGGACCATCGTGTCCGCCCTGCTGCTCCTGATCCCCGCCATCGGCCTCGGGCTCTGCGTGGCCAACCCGGAAACCCCCTTCGGCGTCATGCTCCTCGTGGCAGCCCTGGCGGGCTTCGGCGGCGGCAACTTTGCCAGCTCCATGGCCAACATCACCTTCTTCTACCCGGCCCGTGAAAAGGGCTGGGCCCTGGGCCTGAACGCTGCGGGCGGCAACATGGGTGCCGCCGTGGCACAGCTCGCCGTCCCCATTGTGATCACAATGCTCGCCGTCGGCAGCGTCAACCTGCCCATGGCCGGGTGGATGTGGGTCCCCTTCATCCTGATCGCCGCGTTCGGCGCCTTCAAATACATGGACAACCTCACCAGCGCCAAGGGTGACGTAGCCGGTTCGATCGCAGCGCTGAAGGAACCGCACCTATGGATCATGGCACTGCTGTACATCGGCACCTTCGGTTCGTTCATCGGATTCGCCGGTGTCTTCCCCAAGCTCATCAAGGACTACTTCCCGGCTTTCTCCTCCATCGGAGTGGGGACCGTGGCACTGTCCCTCGCCTTCCTCGGCCCCCTGGTGGGTTCCCTGGCCCGGCCCTACGGCGGACGGATGGCTGACCGGATGGGCGGCGCCCGCATGACCATCGCGGCATTCGCTTCCATGGCCGTGATCACCCTGACCATGATCTGGACCCTGCCGCTGAAGAGTTTCTGGCTCTTCCTCGCCCTCTTCCTGATGCTCTTCACCGCCAGCGGCTTCGGAAACGGCGCCACCTACCGGATGATCCCGGTCATCTTCGCCACCTCCAGCCGGGCAGCACGGAACGGCGCCAGCTCCGTAGCCACCCAGCGCCTGGCTTCCTCGGCCCTTGGCCTCATCTCAGCCATCGGCGCCTATGGCGGTTTCGTGATCCCCCAGGTGCTCAACGCGTCGAACTCCGCCAGCGGCTCCTACACACCCGCTTTCTACGGCTTCGTCGGAACGTATGTCCTGATGCTGGTTGTCTGCTGGGCCTGCTACATCCGCAACGCCAACCGGAACGCGATGGGACACGTCTAACATGACCACAAGCGCCGACACGCACTGCCCTTACTGCGCCCTGCAGTGCGCAATGACGCTCACGTCTCCAACGGGCCTGGCCCCGGCTTCCCAGCCGGGGCCAGTCCCCGTGTCCGCACCACCCGCAGCGGAACGGCCGGTTATTGAAGCGACGCCCAAGGTGCCCACCCACGTGCCGCTCACAGTCCAGGGCCGGGATTTCCCCACCAACCGCGGTGGCCTCTGCCGCAAGGGCTGGACTTCCCCCAGCCTCCTGAACCACGCCGGGCGGATCACCGAGCCGCTGCTGAAGGGTCCCGACGGCGTCCACCGTCCGATCAGCTGGGAGCACGCCCTGGACGTTGCGGTCGCCGCGGTAAAGGATGCCCGCGCACGCTACGGAGCTGACGCCGTCGGCGTTTTCGGCGGCGGCGGCTTGACCAACGAAAAGGCCTACATGCTCGGCAAGTTCGCCCGGCTTGCCCTGGGCACGTCGAGGATCGATTACAACGGCCGCTTCTGCATGTCCTCCGCCGCGGCCGCCGGGATGCGGGCCTTCGGTGTTGACCGCGGCCTGCCGTTCCCGCTGGAAGCCCTGGACAGTGCCAGCACCATTTTGATGCTGGGCTCGAATGTTGCCGAGACCATGCCTCCCTTTGTGCAGCACCTCAAGGGAACGCGCGACGCCGGCGGGCTGATCGTGGTCGATCCCCGCCGCTCCGCCACGGCTGCCTTCACGGCCGACGGCGGAGGCCTCCACCTGCAGCCCCTGCCGGGCACCGACCTGGCCCTCCTCCTGGGCATCTCCCACGTGGTCATCCACGAGAACCTGGTGGACACTTCCTACGTCGGGGACCGCACCTCCGGCTACAGGGCCGTAGCCCGCAGCGTCAATTCCTTCTGGCCCGAACGCGTCCAGTCCCTCACCGGCGTCCCGGCCGAACTCATTCGGGAAACTGCCCGCCGTCTCGCCGCCGGAGCCCGCCAGGGCGGCAGCTACATCCTCACCGGCCGCGGCGTGGAACAGCACGTGGACGGCACCGATACCGCAACGGCGGCCATCAACCTGAGCCTCCTGCTGGGCCTTCCCGGTTCCGCCCGCAGCGGCTACGGCACCCTCACCGGCCAGGGCAACGGCCAGGGCGGCCGCGAACATGGCCAGAAGGCGGACCAGCTCCCCGGCTACCGCAAGATCACCGACCCAGCCGCCCGCGCCCACGTAGCCGGCGTATGGGGCGTTCCCGAGGAGCTGATTCCCGGCCCCGGCCTGCCCGCCGTCCAGCTGCTTCAGTCACTGGGAAAGCCCGACGGCGTCCGTTGCCTTTTCGTCCATGCCTCCAATATCGCCGTGGCTTCCCCCGACGCGAACGCGGTGATCCAGGGGCTCCGCAGCCTGGACTTCCTGATGGTCTGCGATTTCTTTATGTCCGAGACCGCAGCCGAGGCGGACCTCATCCTCCCGGTGCTCCAGTGGGCGGAAGAGGAAGGCACCCTGACCAACCTCGAAGGGCGGGTGCTGCGCCGCCGCCGCGCCCTTGCTCCCCCGCCTGGTGCCCGCAGCGAACTCTGGATCATGGCGCGGCTGGCCGAGGCGCTGGACGCACCGTCCACCTACAGCGAAGACCCCGAAACCGTCTTCGAGGAACTCCGCCTGGCCTCCGCCGGCGGGCTGGCCGACTACTCGGGCATCGACTACGCCATGCTGGACCGCGGGGAAGCCGCCTACTGGCCCTACCCCGCCGGCAGCACCGGGACGCCGCGCCTGTTCCAGGACGCATTCGCGCACGCTGACGGCAAAGCCGTGATGGTCCCGGTAACGCCGCGCCGCCGTCGTACTCCTGCTGCGCCCCCTGCAGGGGACGCAACCGCCAAGACCATGACCCTGATCACGGGCCGCCTCCTGGAGCACTACCAGTCCGGCACGCAGACCCGGCGGGTGCCGGAGCTGCTGGCAGCGCAGCCGGAGGCAGAGGTGCAGATCCATCCGGCAGCCGCAGCATCCATGGGCATCACCGAGGGCACGCCCGTGTCGGTGGCCAACGAGCGCGGCGAGGTGGTGTGCCGGGCCCGGCTCAGCAACGCCATCCGTCCCGAGACCGTCTTCCTGCCCTTCCACTTCCCCGAACTGGAGAGCGCCAACCGCCTCACCGAGGCGGCCACGGACCCCATCTCCGGGATGCCCGAATTCAAGTTCAACACCGTGTGGGTCCGGCCCGTGGCCGTTCCCCTCTCCACCAACGTGCTTCAAACGACGGAGGCCTCATGAGCGAGCAGATTGTCATTGTGGGATTCGGTCCGGTGGCGGCCCGGCTGGTGGACGAACTCCTGCCCGTGGTCCGCAGCGGCCGGGCGGCCCTGACGGTGGTGGGCGAGGAAGCTGAAGCAGCCTACAACCGCGTGCTCGTCGCCGACCTCGGCGTGGGACGGACCACCGCCGAGGCCCTGGCACTCGCCGACGCCGAGGCCCTGGCCGGCGACGGTGTGGACGTCCGCCTCGGCCTCCGCGTCCGCAGGGTGGACCGGGCCCGGCAACAGGTCATCCTGTCCGACGGCGCGTCAGTCCACTACGACCGCCTGGTCTTTGCCACCGGCTCGCGCCCGGTCATTCCCAACCTCACCGGCATCAACCCGGATCCCACCCACCCGGTCCTTCCGGCAGGCGTCACCGCGCTGCGCGACCTGCGTGATGCCGACGTGCTGCGGCAGGCCGTTGCGGGCGGCAAGCGCGTGGTTGTCCTGGGCGGCGGCGTCCTGGGCCTGGAGACTGCCTTGGCCGCGGCCGAAGAAGGCGCCACCGTCACCGTGGTCCACAACGGGCCGCACCCGCTGGGACGCAACATCGACCGCGGCGGCGGCGCCGTCCTGGCTGCCAGCCTGCGCCGCTGCGGCGTCCGGATGGCCGGCAACGCCCGCTCCACCGGCGTGGAGCACAACGCGCCCGACGGCGGTTTCTCCGCTTTGCTGCTGGATGACGGGTCGGCGATCGACGGCGACCTCCTGGTGCTGTCCTGCGGCGTCCGTCCCCGCACGGAGCTGGCCGAGGGCTGCGGGCTCTCCACGTCCGCAGGAATCCTGGTGGACCACAAGCTCCGCGCCCACCACGAGCCGCACATCTTCGCCATCGGCGACTGCGCAGAGGTGCGCTGCCCGGACCCGGGCTGCGCATCCTGCCGCAACGCCAAAGGACCGTCGGGCCTGGTGGGGCCGGGCTGGCGGCAGGCCGAGTGGCTGGCCGAATACCTGACCCTCCTGGCCGCTGGCACGCCGGAGGAAGCCGAAGTTCTGGCGGAACTGCCTGCGGAGCAGGCGGGCGTCATTGTCCTGAAGGCACGCGGCATGAACATGGCCGTGGCGGGGGACAACTCTGCCGAGCCGTGGGATGAGGAAGCACTGTCCGCCGGCGCGGTGAACGGGCGCCCGCGCCGCCAGGTTGCCCAGTGGGCGGATCCGGAACACGGCCGCTACGTGAAGATGACCACCCGCGGCGGCGTTCTTGAAGGCCTCGTGGCTGTAGGAATGCCACGCACCGCCGCCGAGCTTGTGGGGCTGTTCGAACGAAGCGCCGAATTGCCGGCTGACAGGTCCCTGCTGCTGCGCCTTGACGGCCCGGACCAGCTGCCCGGTACGGGTCCCGCCGATCCGGCCGGCACCGTATGCCGGTGCGCGGGCGTCAGCGGAACGGCCATCCAGGGCGCAGTTGAGGAAGGCTGCTCCACGGTGGCAGAGGTGTCCAAGGCAACCCGTGCCGGCACCGGCTGCGGCGGCTGCCACGAGGACATCAAGGGGCTCATAGAAAAACACTTCCAGGCGGTTCCGGCCGCCTGAACCCGGGCCTGGTGGTTGAGGCTCTCCAGACGCCCCGGGAGGGGTCTGCCGCCCCGGCCACCATCTGTGGTTACGCCGGCTCCTTGGGAATGATGATCCACAGCACGATGTACGCAAGTTCGCCTACCCCGACAAGCCCAAAGATGACGAAGCCCAGCCGGACCAGGAATTTCGGGAGTCCAAAGCGGGCCGCCAGGGCTGCGCAGACGCCGCCAATGATCTTGCCGCGGCGCGGCCTCATTAGTGCTGTTGTCATCGCTTGTACCTAACCTTTCGTACCGTTGATTCATTACTGCCGAATATGGGCGTACGGTCAAGGGCCCCGGAAACCGGCTACCACGGGATACACTCCCCGGAGCCCGGCCCAAGCAGGACACACCGATAAGTCAGTACCAGCCTGGTGTCTTGAAGATAGCAGTTTTACCTCGTAGAACAGCAGGGCTGCGCGGATTCCAGCGCAACCCCGCAGGCGACTTTCTGCCCGTACAAACGGGCCCTTACAGATGCACGTGCAGGCGCCGCGCCGCCTCCGAGATCGATCCGCTCAAGGAAGGGTAGACGGTAAAGGTGCTGGCGACGTCGTCGACGTGCAGCTTCTGCTTCACCGCGATGGAGATCGGGAAGATCAATTCGGACGCGTTCGGTCCCACCACCACACCGCCAATGACGGTGCCCGAGCCCTTGCGGGCGAAGATTTTCACGAAGCCGTCCCGGTGGTTGCGCATCTTGGCGCGGGCGTTGCTGCGCAGCGAGAGCTTGATGATGTCGCCCTGGTATTTGCCGGAGTCGATCTCGGCCTCGGAAACCCCGACATTGGCAATTTCCGGCGAGGTGAAGATGTTGGACGCCACCTGGTGCAGCTTGAGCGGGGTAACGGTGTCGCCCATGAAGTGGGCCACCGCAATGCGTCCCTGCATCGCCGCCACGGAGGCCAGCGGGAGCACGCCGGTGCAGTCGCCCGCGGCGTAGATGTTGGGCGCGGAGGTGCGTGAAACGCCGTCGACCTTAATGTGGCCGCTCTCGCTGAGCGCCACTCCGGCCTCCTCGAGGCCGATTCCGGCCGTGTTGGGGATGGAGCCCAGGCACAGCAGGCAGTGGCTGCCGGTGACCTTGGACCCGTCGCTGAGGGTGACCAGCACGCCGTCGTCCGTTCGTTCCACGCTCTCGGCCCGGGAACGGGACAGGACGCGGACGCCGCGGCGCTCGAACACTTCCTCCAGCACCACTGCAGCATCCACATCGGACCCGGGAAGCACGCGGTCACGGCTGGAAATCAGCGTCACCTTGGACCCCAGGCCGTTGTACGCGGAGGCGAATTCGGCGCCGGTGACACCGGAACCCACCACAATCAGTTCCTCGGGCAGTTCATCGAGGTCGTAGATCTGAGTCCAGTTGAGGATCCGCTCGCCGTCCGGCCTGGCCGTGGCAAGCTCGCGCGGATGGGCACCCACTGCGAGCAGGATGGTGTCCGCTTCAACTGTTTCGGTGCCCTCCGCCGTGAGGACCTCGATGGTGTGGTCGTCCACCAGGCGGCCGGACCCTGCAAGGATCCGAACTCCCTGGTGCTCCAGCCCGTCATGGATGTCCTTGGACTGGCTGCGCGCCAGGTTGAGCAGGCGGTCGTTGATGTGCTTGAGGTCGGCGCGCATCACCGGGACAAAGTCGCCGCCGTCGACGTCGAATTTCACTCCCAGCTCGCCCGCCTCGCCGACGCGCGTCATGAGGTCCGCGGTGGCGATCAGGGTCTTGGACGGGACGACGTCGGTCAGCACGGCTGATCCGCCCAGCCCGGCCCGCTCGATGATGGTGACCTGCGCCCCCAGCGAGGCGGCCACCATGGCGGCTTCGTACCCCCCTGGACCACCTCCGAGGATTGCGATCCGGGGCGAACTGAAATCTGGATGCGTAGTCACAATCAACCATTCTCCCTGCAACTGCCCCGCACCGCCAAAGAAAACGGTCTCTCAGAAACCGGCAGCGGGGCGGGCGGCCAGGACAGGCGGCCAGTGTGGGCGCCAGCGCAGGCGGCAGGATAGCTTGTACCAGTGAGTACAACTGACTTCCTGAACACCAATCCCTTCGCGGCCGCACATGCCGCCGCCGACTACATCGCCGAGGAAACAGGCGTGGACAGCCACGACGTCGCCCTGGTGCTCGGCTCCGGTTGGGCTGAGGCGGCCGACCTGATCGGCGAGACCACCGCGACCCTGTCCGCGGAAGAGGTTCCCGGCTTCCATGCGCCCGCGGTGGAAGGCCACGTGGGCACCATCCGCTCGGTGCTGACCAAGGGCGGCAAGAGGGCCCTGGTCCTGGGCGCAAGGACGCACTACTACGAGGGCAAGGGCGTGCGCGCGGTAGTGCACGGCATCCGCGCGGCCGCGGCGGCCGGCTGCAAGACCCTGGTGCTCACCAACGGCTGCGGCGGCCTCCAGGAAAACTGGACCCCGGGAACCCCTGTGCTGATCAGCGACCACATCAATCTCACCGCCGCCTCCCCGCTGGAAGGCGCCACCTTCGTGGACCTCACGGACCTTTACTCGGCGCGCATCCGGGGCCTGGCCCGCGAGGTCGACGCCTCCCTTGAGGAGGGCGTGTATGCGCAGTTCCCCGGCCCGCACTACGAGACGCCGGCCGAGGTGCAGTACGCAAAGCGCATCGGCGCGGACCTGGTGGGCATGTCGACGGCGCTGGAGGCTATCGCAGGGCGGCACGCAGGGATGGAAGTGTTCGGCATCTCGCTGGTCACCAACCTTGCCGCCGGCATCAGCCCCCGGCCCCTGAGCCACCAGGAAGTCATCGAGTCCGGACAGGCGGCGGGGCCGCGGATTTCCAAGCTGCTTGCCGAAATCATCGCCCGGCTCTGACGCGGGACAGCGCTGCAGTGAATTTCCGCTTTCCGAGGGAGGCGGCACAGCTTCGGCGGCCAATGACGATAGCGTTATGCCCATGACGTCTTCCGATGCCGATTTCCGCCTGCTCAATGAAGCCCGCGAATGGGCTGCCCAAGACCCGGATCCCGCCACATCGGCTTCCCTCCTGGAACTCGTCCAGCTCGTCGACAACGGCGTTCCCGCCGCACGCCAGGAGCTGGCGGACAGCTTCCGCGGCACACTGGAGTTCGGAACGGCGGGGCTCCGGGCCGCCCTCGGTCCGGGCCCGAACCGGATGAACCGTGTGGTGGTGCGGCGGGCCGCTGCCGGCCTCGCGGACTTCCTGCTCTCGGCGGTAGCCGACGCCTCGCCGGGCACGCGGCCGCGCGCCGTCGTCGGCTATGACGCCCGGTACAACTCCGACATCTTCGCGGAAGAAACCGCAGCCATTTTCACGGCCGCCGGAATCGAGACCTTCCTGATGCCCGCGGCGCTGCCCACTCCACTGCTGGCCTACGCGGTCCGGGCGCTGGAGTGCGACGGCGGGGTCATGGTGACTGCCAGCCACAACCCTCCGCAGGACAACGGCTACAAGGTGTACCTGGGCCGCCACGCCGTGGCGGACAGCGGCAACGGCGCCCAGATCGTGGCCCCCTACGATGCTGAGATCGCAGCCCGGATCAACGCCGTGGGGGCGCTGGAATCCATCACCCTGGCCCCTGCCGGCTGGACCGTCCTGGACAGCTCCATTGCGTCGGACTACGAACGGGCAACCGCCGGGCTTGCCCTGCCGGACCACTTCCCGGCCCGCGACCTGCGCATTGTCCTGACCCCCCTGCACGGCGTGGGCGGCGGGACCGCACTGGCCGTTCTGAACGCGGCAGGTTTCAGGGACATCACGCTGGTGGCCGAACAGGCCGAGCCGGACCCGGACTTTCCCACTGTCAGCTTTCCGAATCCGGAAGAACCCGGGGCCCTTGACCTGGCGCTGGAGGCCGCTGAGCGGCAGGCCGCGGACATCGTGATCGCCAATGATCCGGACGCCGACCGGGCCGCCGTTGCGGCCAAGGATCCGGACACCGGGGCCTGGCGGATGCTCCGCGGGGACGAAGTGGGCGCGCTGCTTGGCGCGCACATAGCCGCCCGGCTGGCCGCAGGGCGGGGGAAGGACGACGGCGGCGCGGACGAGGGCGCCAAGGGAGTGTTCGCGAATTCGATCGTGTCCTCCAGGCTGCTGGCCCGCATCGCTGCGGCAGCCGGATACGCGCACCAGGAGACCCTCACCGGGTTCAAGTGGATTTCCCGGGTTCCCGGGCTGGTGTACGGCTACGAGGAAGCGCTGGGATACTGCGTGGCGCCGGACCTGGTGCGGGACAAGGACGGCATCTCGGCTGCCCTCCTGATTGCCGAACTTGCCGCGGCCGCCAAGGCTGACGGCAAATCCGTCTTTGACACCCTGGACGAGCTCTACCTGCAGCACGGCCTGCACGCCAGCGACCAGCTCAGCATCAGGGTTGCGGACCTGGGGCTGCTGGACGCCATGATGAACCGGCTGAGGGTTTCCCCGCCGGAAACGTTCGGGTCATCCGCAGTTGAGGTTTATGCCGATCTGGCCGAGGGCAGCGACGGGCTTCCGTCCACTGACGGCCTGCTGTACGTGACCCGGGACCTCACCAGGGTGATCATCCGGCCCAGCGGCACCGAGCCCAAGCTCAAGTGTTACCTTGAGGTTATCCACCACGTGGGGTCCGCGGCCGAACTGCCCGCCGCCCGGCAGGCGGCGCGGGCGGCGCTGGACGAGGTGCTCCGCGACGTCAGCGAAGCCCTGGGCCTCTAGTCCCTGCTACAGCTCGATCTCCACGACTCCGCCTGCGATCCGGGTCGGGAACGTGGCAAGGCTCAGGCCAGGGGTGCTGAAGCATTCACCGGTTTCAAGGTCGTAGACCTCTTTGTGGAGCGGCGAAGCGATGGTGGGACGCTCGCCTCGTGAGCCCAGGATTCCGCGTGCCATGACATGGGCGCCCGTTGCAGGGTCCTCATGGGCCACCGCGAAAACCTCGTTGGCGCCGGTACGGAAGAGTGCAACCTGGCGTCCCGCGATCAGGGCGGCTTCGCCCCAGGCAACCTCCAAGTCGTCCAGCCGGCAGACGGCGTGCCAGCCGGCGATGCCGGAGACAGCCTCATCCATGCCGGCTTCCAGTGCCCCGAGTTCCAGTGTTGCCGTCATGTCCGGCTCCTCTCCCTGTGCGTGTAATCCTTCTCAATGGCCACCTCTGCGGCCGTGATCCACGCTAGGCCCGCGGTGTTTCAAAGGGATGCAGTGAATGTGTCCACAACGTAAAAGACACCTCACGCGGCCGGAAATGCGTTCGTGATGCAGAAGTTAAGTTGACGAAACAATCGGGAAACTGAAGCGAAACTGCGCCTCCCTATTCTGAATGGACAGCTCGTCAGAGAAGGCTGCAGGAAAACTGCCTGCGGCCCATGCGAAAGGCCCATCAGTGACCGAACAGACTTCAAGCACAGAGACTCCGCGCCGCATCGTCGTCGCCGGCGGCGGCCCCGCGGCCCACCGTTTTGCGGACGCAATGCATGCCCGTGGCCTCGATGGCTGGCATGTCACTGTCCTCACTGAGGAAGCCCATCTCCCCTACGACCGGGTGGCCCTGTCCAAGGCGCTCACAGACAAAGATGTCGACCTGACGCTGGGGACCGCGTCCATGTGGGAGCATCCTTCCCTGGAGCTCAAGACCGGCGAGCGTGTCGTCAAGATCAACGCCGAAGCCAAGAGCGTGGAAACCGCTGCCGGCAACGTCTTCGAGTATGACGAACTGGTGGTGGCCACCGGCTCGAACGCCGCACGCCTGCCCATCCCCGGCGCCGAGCACACGCACGTCTACCGCACGCTCGAAGACGTATGGGCCATCAACGAGGCCATCGCCGGGCTGAAGGAGAAGCTGGGCCGCAAGGTCAACGCCGTCACCATCGGCGGCGGGCTCCTGGGACTCGAATCGGCAGCCGGCACCGAGCAGCTCGGCGCCAACCCGATCGTCATCGACGGCTCCCAGTGGCTGATGGCCACCCAGCTGGACGAAGGCGCGGGCCAGGCAATGGGGCGGCTCATCAAGGCCAAGGGCTTCGAGGTCCACGGCGGCGTGTTCCCGTCCGAGGTGCTTTCGGACGACGACGGCCAGGTCACCGGTGTCCTCATGGCTGACGGCCGCATCATCGACGCGGACATGGTCATTGTGGCCATCGGCGTCCGGCCCCGCGACGAACTCTTCCGCGCCGCCGAGGGCGAGGAACAGGTGTTCAGCCTGGGTCCCCGCGGCGGCGTGGTCATCAACGACTACTGCGAAACCGAAGTGCCGGGCATCTGGGCCATCGGTGAAGTGGCCAATTACGGCGGCATGTGCCTGGGCCTGGTTGCCCCCGCAAACACCATGGCGGAGATTGTGGCCGACCGCCTGCACGGCGGGGACGCCACGTTCCCGGGCTTCGACACCGCCACCAAGCTCAAGCTCTCCGGCGTGGACGTGGCCAGCTTCGGTGACGCGTTCGCCAAGACCGAGCACGCCCTTGAAATCGTTTATGCCGACCCGGCCCGCGGCGTGTACCAGAAGATCGTCACCACCGACGACGCCAAGACCCTGCTGGGCGGCATCTTCGTCGGCGACGCCACACCGTACATGAGCCTGCGGCCGCTGCTGGGCCGCGAGCTTCCTGCCGAGCCGGGCGCCTTCCTCAGCGCCGCCGGCGGCGGCGACGCTCCAGAAACCGAACTGCCCGACGACGCCACCCTGTGTTCCTGCAACAACGTCACCGCCGGAAGCATCCGCGACGCCATCAACGGCTGCGGCGCCTGCGAGGGCAACGCCCCCGTCCAGGAACTGGGTGAGCTGAAGGGCTGCACCCGCGCCGGAACCCAGTGCGGTTCCTGCGTGCCGATGCTCAAGAAACTGCTGGAAACCGAGCTCACCAAGTCCGGCGTCGAGGTTTCCAAAGCACTCTGCGAGCACATCGAACTGTCCCGCCAGGAACTGTTCGACGCCATCCGCGTCCTGGAGCTGACCTCCTTCGAAGAGATCATGGCCAAGTACGGTACCGGCGCCGGCTGCGACATCTGCAAGCCCACCATCGCCAACATCCTGGCCAGCCAGAACAGCGCCTATGTCCTGGACGCCGGCCGCGGCACCCTGCAGGACACCAACGACCGCGCCCTGGCCAACATGCAGAAGGACGGCACCTACTCGGTGGTCCCCCGCATCGCCGGCGGCGAAATCACCCCCAAGAAGCTCGGTGTCATCGCTGCCGTAGCCGAGAAGTACAACCTGTACACCAAGATCACCGGCGGCCAGCGGATCGACATGTTCGGCGCCCGGCTCGAGCAGCTGCCGGAGATCTGGAAGGAACTCGTGGACGCCGGCTTCGAATCCGGCCAGGCGTACGGGAAGAGCCTGCGTACGGTGAAGTCCTGCGTCGGATCCACCTGGTGCCGGTTCGGCGTCCAGGACTCGGTGGCCATGGCCATCCAGCTCGAACTCCGCTACCGCGGCCTCCGCAGCCCGCACAAGCTCAAGATGGGCGTCTCCGGCTGTGCCCGCGAATGCGCCGAAGCGCGGGGCAAGGACGTCGGCGTGATCGCCACCGCGGACGGCTGGAACCTGTACGTCGGCGGCAACGGCGGCGCCACTCCGGCCCACGCCCAGCTGCTGGCCAAGGACCTGGACGACGAGACCCTGATCAAGTACATCGACCGCTACTTCATGTACTACATCCGCACCGCGGACCGCCTGCAGCGCACGGCGCGCTGGCAGGAAGAGCTCGACGGCGGCATCAAGCACGTTGAAGACGTGGTGGTCAAGGACACCCTGGGCATCGCCGCGGACCTGGAAGCCGCCATGGCCAAGCACGTGGACACCTACGTTGACGAATGGGCAGACACCCTCAAGGACCCCGAGCGCCTGCGCCGGTTCCGCTCCTTCGTCAACGCCCCCGACCAGAAGGACGACTCCATCACCTTCGTCCCGGACGAGCGCGGCCAGATGCGCCCCGCAACCGCGGAGGAAAAGGCGGCAGCCGCCCAGCAGCCAGTCCTGATCGGGGCCTCCATCCCCGTCCGGCCCAGCAACGAGAACGAGGTATAGGCATGCAGCTCAGCATTGATCTGACCGGCCGGGAAGTCCTGGTCACCGGCTCCGACTACGCTGCCCGCCAGGCCGTCCGCCGCTACGAAGCGGCAGGCGCCGTCGTCTACCGCCTCAGCACCCCCCAAGGGGCAAGCCATGACGGTCCGCTGCCCGAACGCCCCTTCCTGGTGGCGGCAGTCGACGACGGACAGCCCGGCTGGGAGGCCCTGCTGGAGCGGTGCCGCACCACCGGCATTCCGGTGGCAGCCGAACCGGCAGCCGGCCCAGCTGGCCATGTCACGCTGGTGGGCGGCGGACCCGGAACCACCGAACTCCTCACGGTCGCTGCGATCAAGGCCCTGCGTGATGCCGACGTCGTCTTCTATGACCGGCTGGCCCCGTACCAGGAGCTGCCGTCCATGACCTCGGCCGAACTTGTGGACGTCGGGAAGAAGCCCGGCCACCACAAGGTGAGCCAGGGGGACATCGAGAAGCTCATGGTGGAAAGTGCCCTGGCCGGCAACAACGTGGTCCGCCTCAAGGGCGGGGACCCCTACGTGTTCGGCCGCGGCGGCGAGGAAGTTGCCGCCTGCGTCGCCGCCGGCGTCAAGGTCCGCGTCATCTCCGGGGTCACCAGCGCGATCTCCGTCCCGGCCGCCGCCGGGATCCCGGTGACCCACCGCGAAGTCAGCCACATGTTCACCGTGGTCTCCGGCCACGCGCCGCTGACCGAAAAGGAGCACAAGCACCTGGCCGGGCTGGGCGGGACCATCGTGGTGCTGATGGGCATCGGAACCCTTCACCAGCTGGCCGCTGGACTGCGCAGGGCGGGGATGCGCGCTGACATGCCCATGGCCGTCGTCGAACGCGGCTACCGCCCCGGCCAGCGCACCACCATCGCGGACCTTGGCACGATCACCTCGGCCGCTGCCGGATGCAGCAACCCTGCCGTGCTGGTCATCGGCGAGGTGGTTCGGGTGGCTGAGGCCAACCGCGGGCATGCCGAGGCCGCCGCCGACCTGGACAGGCTGGCGGCCTCGCTGCTGGGTTCATGAAAGGATTGACCCCCATGACTGCACTTGCACCGGCCGAAGCACCTCAGGTCGAACAAAGGGCTGGCGAAGCACCGGACACCGCCGAGTCGCCCCTGGAGGGCTTCCGCATCGGCGTGACCTCGGATCGCCGCTCCAGCGACCTCATTGAGGCCCTGGAGCGCCGCGGCGCCGACGTGCTGCACGCCCCCGCGCTGAAGATCGCCCCCGTGCAGGAGGACATGCGCCTCATCGAGGACACCAAGGCCATCATCGCCGCCAGGCCGGACCTCTGCATCGCCACCACCGCCTACGGCATGCGCCGCTGGTGCGAGGCAGCGGATTCCTTCGGGATCGGCGAGCAGCTGCTGGACACCCTTGGCGCCTGCCGGATGTTCGTCCGTGGACCCAAAGCCCGCGGCGCCGTGCGCGCGGCCGGCCTTGCCGACGTCGGAATCAGCAGTGACGAAACCACCGCAACATTGGTGGACATGCTCCTCAACGAGGGCGTCCGGGGCAAGACGGTCGCCGTGCAGCTGCACGGCTACACGGACGTTCGGCAGCTGGAGCGCCTGCGGATGTCCGGCGCCACAGTCCTGACAGTCACGCCGTACCGCTGGGTAAAGCCCGACGGCGAGGACCGGCTTCCGCGGCTCATTGAGGCTGCGTGCAGCGGAAACCTGGATGTCCTCACCTTCACCAGCGCGCCCGCCGTCGATGCCCTGTGGAGCACCGCCCACGAGATGGGCGTGTACAAGCAGCTGATCGAGAGCCTGAAGACAAACGTCACCACTGCCGTGGTGGGTCCGGTCACCGCGCAGCCGCTGCTGGATGCCGGAGTAACCCCGCTGATCCCGGAGCGCTTCCGGATGGGCGCCCTTATCCGCCTGGTGTGCGAACACCTTGCCCTGAACCACGTGCGCCGCCTCGACACCAGGTCAGGCAACATCGAGCTGCGCGGCCGAAGCCTCCGCATCAACGGCCAGGTCGTGGAACTGGCGCCCGCTCCCCTGCTGCTCCTGCGGGCCCTGCTCGGGGCGGGCGGCGCCGTCCTGTCCCGCGAATCGCTGTCCGACCTGCTGGAACTGCGCGGTTCCGTCCACGCGCTGGACATGACGGTGAGCCGGCTCCGTTCGTCCCTGCCTGACGGGCGGCTGGTGGAGACCGTGGTGAAGCGCGGCTACCGGATCCGCGTCTAGCCTGGCCGGAGCCGGGCCCTAATGTGTCAGCCGCACGCGTGGATGAGAGGCAGGTCACGGGTTCTGTTACCGGCCGGTAAATACTGGCGAACACAGCCCTGACAAACAGCAACTGCGGGGAAACACCCCGGAAAAGGCGCGGGCCTACGCTGGTTCCATCACGAAGTTACGGCCGTTCCCGGCCGCCAGCGAAAGGGCCACCACATGTCCGCTCCGGCACCCTCCACCACCACCGCGCCCGCCACCCGCATCGTCATCGCCGGCGCAGGGCCGGCTGCCCGGGCACTGGTCAGCCAGCTTGACCGGGCCCGCTTCACCGGCACCATCACAGTCCTGAGCAACCGGGACGACACCCCGGCGGAACTGCTGGAGCTGGCGATGCTGCCCCAGGTTTCCGTGCGGTTCGGACAGCCGGCCAGCCACATCGACGCCGTGAACCGCACGGTGGCCACGGCGGACGGCATGGAATTCGCCTACGACCAGCTGGTCATCGCCACTGGCTCGGCGCCCGTGGCCAGCCCCGTCGAGGGAGCGGGCCAGTGCCTGAGCTACTCCACCATCGACGACGCCGCCCGCGTCGGCGAGGCCGTGAGCCAGGTGGCCAGGGAGCTGGGCCGGCGTCCGCTGGGAATCCTGGTGGGCACCGGCGCCGCAGCCGGCCAGGCGGAGGCGGTCCTCCGGGCCCGCGGCGTGCGGCCCATCCGCACCACGGCCCGGCCGGTCTCCGTGATCCCTGCCCCATCAACCTCGGGCTTTGCAGCCTCCGGCGTGGTTTTCGAGGACGGCAGCAGCATGTACGGCGACCTGGTGGTCCTGGCCGAGGAACGTGAATCCCGGGACGACCTCGCCGCCAGTGCGGGCCTGGAGACGGCGGCCACCGGCGGGATCGTGATCAGCCATGACTTCCGGACGTCCGTGCCGGGCATCTGGGCCCTCGGAGATGCCGCAGCGTTCGACGGCGTCCGGCTGGGCCTGCTGGTGGCCGCCGCTTCCGCTGCGGGCGCCTGTGCCACCCAGCTGCTGACGGCTGCCTCCGCTCCAGTTCCGCTGCAGGCCGCCGCCTGAACAGCAACGCGGGGTCACTCCCGGCCCGATAATCACCCCGTACCGGGCGGAAAGTGACCCCGCGTTGCCGTTGGTCCGGCTGTGGCAAGATGGTTCCGAAACGAGTCGCGGGCGTTACAACGCCCGGCCAACAGGCCCTTGGAGAGGACCATCATGAGCAACGAAGCCACCCCTTCCGTTCAGGCTGCAGCCACCGGCGCCGCAGGCTCCGGCAGCATAGCGTCCTTCATCGACCACACGCTGCTGAAGCCGGAGGCCAGCGAGACTGACGTCCTCAAGGTCTGCGCGGAAGCAGCCGAGTACAACTTCAAGTCCGTATGCGTCAACCCCATCTGGGTCAAAACCGTGAAGAAGGCCCTCAAGGGATCCGGCGTCCTGACCTGCTCGGTGGCGGGGTTCCCGCTGGGCGCCACCCCCACCGACGTCAAGACCTTCGAAGCCCGCGGAGCGGTGCTGGACGGGGCGGACGAAGTGGACATGGTCATCAACATCGCAGCCGCCAGGGCCGGGGACAAAGGGGCGCTTGTCGAGGACATCGCCTCGGTGGCGGATGCCGTGCATGCCAGCGGGGCCATCCTGAAAGTCATCATCGAAACCGCGCTCCTCACCGACAGCCAGAAAGTCCTCGCCTGCCAAGCGGCAGTGGAGGCAGGCGCAGACTTCGTGAAGACCTCAACGGGGTTCAATGGCGGCGGCGCAACGGTGGAGGACATCGCACTGATGCGCAGGACTGTGGGGCCCGGCCTGGGCGTCAAGGCCTCCGGCGGGGTGCGGTCCCTTGCAGACGCGCAGGCTATGATTGCAGCAGGTGCAACACGTATTGGTGCCAGCTCCGGAATTGCCATCGTCAAGGGTGAACAGGGTTCATCCGGCTACTGACGGCAACCGGACGCCGCCACAGATTGAGCCCCGCGGGGCCGAGGAGGAACGAATGTCCAGCAAGATTATGGCGTCCAACGACGGCACGGATTCCGGCCGCGGGGCACAGCAGGGTACGCTGCAGACCCCGCAGAACGAAAACAAGCTGGGAACCAGCGTCCTCCTTTTCGTGGTCATGATCGCGCTGTTCTTTGGTGCCGTGTACTCGCTTTCCTTCCTCACGCTGGACAACCCCTGGCCGATGGCTGTCTGCATCTTGCTGTTCGCCCTGGCCTTCTGGATTCCGCAGACCGTCCTGGGACGTTCCGACTCCGCCGGCGAGCACTAGCCCACCCCGCCACGAACCCCTGGACAGTTCACACCGTCCGGGGGTTTCGTCATTCGCCCGCCGCTACGCTCGGGTCCCTACAGCCACAGCCGGGCCCACGCCAGCGCTGTGTCCGCCGCGCGGCCCCAGTGGCTGTGCGCTATGGACCAGCCGGCCATGCACATCCCCACCATGGCGTAGGCGCTCACCGGGATCAGGACAAGCCACTCGCGTTTTGACCCCGCCCGGCCCAGCAGCGGGAGGGACAACGCACCGTTGGGCCGCCAGACCTGGCGCAGCAGCGGCACCCGCCGCAGGGGTTTGGGCGGCCTGACCACCAGCGGCCACAGCAACGGCACGCCTCCCGTGGTGACCAGGTCACCCACGATATGGACCACAACGCCGGTCAGCATCGAAACCGGGAGCCAGGTCCACTGGTCCGGGGCGAACCAGGTGACCAGGCCCGCCATGGTCAGCGCGAAGATCCAGTTGCTGATGAAGCCCGCCTTCGGAAAAAGCTTCAGTGCCTTGGCCGCGATGTTGATCATGAACATGCACAGCAGCCCCGCCCCGACGGACAGCAGTCCCCAGTCCGTCTGCAGCTGGAATTGCCCTGCAAGGGTGGCGAGAAGGACAAAGAAGGCCGCCCCGAGGACGGAGTGCGTGCCCTGGCGGTGCCCGCCGCTGGCGTTTTCAATCCCGACGGCGATCACATTGGACAGCGGCGGCAGGGAATTCGCTACCGTGCTGTGCCGGTGGTCCCAGTCGCACACCAGGGCGGTTCCCGCCGTCGCCATCCCGCCGATCAGGATGCCCGTGGCGTCCAGCGGGTACCAGCCAAGCGTGTACGGCCCCGTCGAGGCAATAGCCACCCACGCCGCGGCTCCCGACGCGGCGTGGTGTCCTCCCATCAAGTGCTAACTCCCGGTCGGCGAGACAGAGACCGGTTGGTCCGTGAAGATGTTCCGGATCACGCCGTTGGCCCATTCCAGGATTTCCGCATCCTGCAGGTCCCTGCCCCCGATCCTTGCGGTCTTGGGCTTGGGGATCAGCACGGCATCAAGAGCGGGCTTGGACTGGGATCCC
This sequence comes from Arthrobacter sp. AB6, assembly GCF_031844545.1. Taxonomy (NCBI): domain Bacteria; kingdom Bacillati; phylum Actinomycetota; class Actinomycetes; order Micrococcales; family Micrococcaceae; genus Arthrobacter; species Arthrobacter sp. AB6. The sequence goes on along the minus strand of NZ_JAUZVL010000004.1, from coordinate 7,395 downwards.
GGGTACATCCGGTTCAGGCGCATGACCTTGGATTCGGGAAGGGCGGCCGGGGAGAACTTGATGAAATTGCCCTGGAGGGCAACATCGGACAGCCCCGCCTCGCGGGCGCCCACCCGGAAGCGGGCCACGGCCACCAGGTTCCGGGCCGGCAGCGGCGGCTCGCCGTACCTGTCAACAAGTTCGGCGAGGACTTCGTCGATCGCCTCATTCGTGAGGGCTGCCGCCAGCTTGCGGTACGCCTCCAGGCGGAGCCGCTCCCCTGGCACGTAGTCGTGCGGGAGGTGGGCGTTGACCGGCAGTTCAATCTTCATCTCGGCGGCCTTCTCCTCGGCCTCGCCGCGGAAGTCAGCCACGGCCTCGCCCACCAGGCGGATGTACAGGTCGAAGCCCACGCCCTGGATGTGCCCGGACTGCTCGCCGCCAAGCAGGTTTCCGGCGCCGCGGATTTCCAGGTCCTTCATGGCGAGTTGCATGCCGGCACCGAGCTCGTTGTGGGTGGCCACGGCCTTGAGCCGTTCCAGCGCCACCTCACCCAATGGCTTCTCGGACGGGTAGAGGAAATAGGCGTAGGCGCGTTCCCGGCCGCGGCCCACGCGGCCGCGGAGCTGGTGGAGCTGGGACAGGCCGTACTTGTCCGCGCCGTCCACGATCAGGGTGTTGGCGTTGGAGATATCCAGCCCGGTTTCGATGATGGTGGTGCACACCAGGACGTCAAAGCGCTTCTCCCAGAAGTCCACGATGATCTGCTCGAGGCGGCTTTCGGACATCTTGCCGTGCGCCACCTCCACGCGCGCCTCCGGAACCAGCTCGCGGATCTTGGCTGCCGTCCGTTCGATGGTGGACACCCGGTTGTGGACGAAGAAGACCTGGCCCTCGCGCATCAGCTCCCGGCGGATGGCCGCGGAGGTCTGCTTGTCCGTGTAGGGACCCACGTAGGTCAGGACCGGGTGCCGTTCCTCCGGCGGGGTGGCAAGGGTGGACGTCTCGCGGATCCCCGTCAGGGACATCTCCAGGGTGCGCGGGATAGGAGTTGCGCTCATGGCCAGCACGTCCACATTGGTGCGCATCTTCTTGAGCGCTTCCTTGTGCTCCACGCCGAAGCGCTGCTCCTCGTCCACGATCACCAGGCCCAGGTCCTTGAAGGCAAAGTCCTTGGACAGCAACCGGTGCGTGCCGATGACGACGTCCACCGAGCCGCTCTTGACGCCCTCCATGGTCTCCTTGGTTTCCTTTGTCCCCTGGAACCGGGACAGTGCCTTGACCCGCAAGGGGAATCCGGAGAACCGCTCGGTAAACGTCTCGTAGTGCTGCTGGGCCAGCAGCGTAGTGGGCACCAGCACAGCCACCTGCTTGCCGTCCTGCACTGCCTTGAAGGCTGCGCGCACGGCAATTTCCGTCTTGCCGTAGCCCACGTCCCCGGAGACCAGCCGGTCCATGGGGATCTCCCGCTCCATGTCAGCCTTGACCTCGTTGATGGTGGTGAGCTGGTCCGGCGTCTCCACGTAGGGGAAGGCTTCCTCAAGCTCGCGCTGCCAAGGAGTGTCCGGGCCGAAGGCATGCCCGCGGGACGCCATCCGGGCCGAGTACAGCCGGATCAGCTCGCCGGCGATCTCCTTGACGGCTTTCCGGGCCTTGGACTTGGTGCTGGCCCAGTCAGCGCCGCCCATCTTGCTCAGGACCGGGGTGTCGCCGCCCACGTAGCGGGTCACCTGGTCCAGCTGGTCCGTGGGAACGAAGAGCCTGTCCCCCGGCGCGCCGCGCTTGGACGGCGCGTACTCGAGGACCAGGTACTCGCGCACCCCGTCACCGCCGCCGGCAACCTTACGCTGCAGGAGTTCCACGAACCGGCCGATGCCGTGCTGCTCGTGGACCACGTGGTCCCCGGCCACGAGCTGCAGCGGGTCCACGGCGTTGCGCCGCTTGGACGGCATCCGTCGCATGTCCTTGGTGGAGCCGGCGGAGGTCCTGCCCAGCAGGTCGGCTTCCGTGAGCAGGCCCAGCTTGAGCCCGTCCAGGACAAAACCGCGTCCGACGGCGGCAGTGGTCACCTCGATGATGCCCGCCTGGGGCTCGTGGTCCAGGCTGTCCACCCGGGCGCAGGGGATGTCGTTCTCGTGGAACAGCTCCGCCAGGCGCTGGGCAGGTCCGGGGCCTTCGGTGGCGACAACGATCCGCCACTGGTCGCGGACATGTGAGCCGATGAAGTCCATCATCTCGGCCACATCGCCCTGGTAGCCGCGGGGTTCCCGGGCATGCAGGTTCAGGACGTCGATGTCCGGGAGAAGTTCCTCGTCCTGCGCCAGCGACGTGATGGACCACCAGGACACCCCGTGGTCCAGTGATGAAGTGCGCGTTTCCGTGAGGGAGCGGAAGCTGGCGGAGTGGAGTGCGGCGCTTGCCTGCGAGCTGAGATCCAGCGGCGCCGTCCCGCCGTCCGAGGCGGTGGACCAGGCGGCCTCGAGGAATTCCTCGTTGGTGGCGGCGAGGTCGTGGGCCCGGGTGCGGACCTTCTCTGGTTCAATGATGACCGAAATGGAGCCTGCTGGCAGCTGCTCCACGAACGGGACCATGGAGTCCACCAGCACGGGTGCCAGGGATTCCATGCCCTCCACGGTGATGCCGCCGGCGATCTTTTCCAGCATGTCGGCGGCTGCCGGGAGCTGCGCCTTGAGGGTTGCTGCCCGGGACATTACGGACGGGGTGATGAGGATCTCCCGGCACGGCGGGGCATGCAGTTCGGTGGGGTGGTGCAGGCCGGGCGAGGACAGCGAGCGCTGGTCTGCTACCGCGAACCAGCGCATCTGGTCCACTTCGTCGCCGAAGAACTCGACGCGGATGGGGTGGTCCTCAGTGGGCGGGAAAACGTCGATAATGCCGCCGCGGACGGCGAACTCCCCGCGGTGCGTCACCATGTCCACCCTGGCGTAGGCGGCGTCCGCGAGGCTCCGCACCACCTCGGTGAAGGGTTTCTCCTGGCCCACTTTCAGTGTGACCGGGACCAGCTCGCCCAGGCCGGCCACCACCGGCTGGACCACGGCGCGTACGGGTGCCACCACCACCCGCAGCGGACCCGACGCGGAGGTTTCCGGATGCGCCAGGCGGCGCAGGACGGAGAGGCGGCGGCCTACGGTGTCCGAACGCGGCGAGAGGCGTTCGTGCGGGAGGGTTTCCCAGCTGGGGAATTCGGCTATGCAGTCTGCGGGAAGGTACGCCCGCAGCGCCGCCGTCAGGTCCTCGGCCTCGCGGCCTGTTGCGGTGACGGCAAGAACGACGCCCGGCCGGCCGTCGTCGTGCCCTTCGCCTGCGGCGGCTGCCACGCCGTCCGCCATCTCGGCAAGAAGCAGCGGGCGAAGCCCGGCGGGTGCGCTGATCTGGTAGTCCTGGCCCCGGACCTCGAACCCGCGGGCGGCCTCGGCGCGGACGCGTGCGAAGGTCTGGTCCGCGGCGAGGGCGCGGCGCAGTCCGTCCAGCGACGGGCCTGTGCTGGAGTGGCCGGCGTTGGACGGGCCTGGAAGGCTCATGGCAGAAAGCTCCTGTGGTGTGCAACGGAAGGCAGGCAACGCGAAAACCCGAAATTCTCTTCGAATCCCGGGTAAACCCAGCCTACCGCGCAGCAGCGACAATGGGAGCCGGCCCGGGGATAGGCTGGCAGGGCGGGGCCCATTGGCACAACGGCCCCAAAGAACGGGCCGTCCAATCGGCAGGCCGCTCCGAATGGCCTGTGGACACTAAGGAGTCAGCATGACCGATCCCAGCAACACCGCCCGCGCCTCCAGGACGGTCCTGGTTACCGGGGCTACCGGCTATATCGGCGGCCGGCTGGTGCCCAAGCTCCTCGAGGCCGGCCATACGGTAAAGGTCCTGGTGCGCTCACCGGACAAGATCGCCGGGGTGCCGTGGCGGGACCGGGTGGACGTCGTGGAAAGCAGCCTCGACGACGGCGACGCCCTCCGCCAGGCGCTGGCCGGCGTCGACGTCCTGTATTACCTGGTCCACTCGATGGCAGCAGGTGCCGGCTTTGAAGCGAAAGAGCAGGCGATGGCACGCACGGCCGCGGACGCCGCGGCCGCGGCCGGCGTTGGCAGGATTGTCTACCTGGGCGGGCTCCATCCCGCAGGCGTGGAGCTGTCCACCCACATGCGGTCCAGGGAGGCAGTGGGCAAGGTGTTCCTCGACAGCCCCGTGGACGCCATCGTGCTCCAGGCAGGGGTGGTCATCGGCTCCGGATCGGCGTCCTTCGAGATGATCCGCCACCTCGCCGAAACCCTCCCCTTGATGCCGGCGCCCAGCTGGGTCCGGAACCGGATCGAGGCCATCGCCGTGCGCGATGTCCTCTACTACCTGGTCGCCGCCGCCTCGCTGGCCGGCCCGCTCAACCGTGCGTTCGACGTCGGCTGCCGGCAGGTCCTCACCTACGCCGGGATGATGCAGGAGTACGCCGCCGAGGCCGGCCTGCCCTACCGCCCGGTGCTGGCACTGCCGATCCCGGCGCCCAAGCTGGCCGGCATGTGGGTTGCCCTCACCACGCCCATCCCCTTGCCCATGGCCATGCCGCTGGTCCAGTCCCTGCAGCACGATGCCGTCTCCGACGAGCACGACATCGACCAGTACATCCCGCAGCCCGACGGCGGCCTGACCGGCTATCGCACCGCCGTCGCCCTGGCGCTCGGCAAGGAACGTGACGGACAGGTGGAAACCACCTGGGCAAACGCCGGCGCTGCGTCCGATCCCCTGCCCAGCGACCCCGAGTGGGCCGGCCACAAGGTGTACATCGATGAGCGGACGTTCCACGGCGACGTGGAGCCCGCGAAGGTGTGGACGGTCATAGAGGGGATCGGCGGCCGGAACGGCTGGTACTCCCTGCCGCTGGCATGGCAGGTGCGCGGCTGGCTGGACAAGCTGACCGGGGGCGCCGGGCTCCTCCGCGGCAGGCGGCATCCCCACACGCTTGCGGCCGGCGAGGTGGTGGACTGGTGGCGTGTTGAACGGATTGACCGCGGCAGGCTGCTGCGGCTCCGCGCGGAAATGCGCGCCCCGGGCCGCGCCTGGCTGGAACTCTCCGTGGAGCCCGACGGGAACGGCAGCCGCTACCGGCAGCGGGCCGTTTTCTTTCCTAAAGGACTCAGCGGCCGGCTGTACTGGCTGGCCGTCCTTCCGTTCCACAGCCTGATCTTTCCCGCCATGGCCAGGAACATCACCAGCGCCGCACGGGAGATCGCGGATGCGGAGCGTACGGCAAGGACACCGTAGGATGTTTGGAGCCTAATCCGACCCCCACGTCCCAGGAGGACCCATGGCCTTGAGTGCAACCACCACCCTTCCCCACTCCGTCGACAGCGTCGCAGCTGTGCTGGTGAACGAGGATTTCCAGCGCCACGTCAGCCAGCTGGTGGGCGGCTCGCTGGAGTCATTCACCGTGGACGGAGACGTCGCCGGAGCATTCAGCGCCACGTCCGTGCGGACCCTTCCCACCACCCGCCTCCCCGAGATTGCCCGGAAATTCGTGGGCGAGCACCTCAAGGTCACCCAGGTGGAGAACTGGGACGCTCCCGCCGCGGACGGCTCACGCCAGAGCAACATCTCGCTGAAGATTGCCGGCGCCCCCGTGGACGTCACCGCCGTTCAGCGGCTGGTGGCAGACGCCGGCGGAACCCGTGTGGAGCTTGAGGGTGCCGTGAAGTCGTCCGTTCCGTTCCTCGGCGGAAAGATCGCTGATGCGGCGGAGCCGATGGTATCCAAGGCCCTGAACCTCCAGGCCAAGCAGGCGCAGGCCTGGCTGGAAAGCCACTAGTTCATGGAGCTGCCCGTCTTCGCTTCACTGGTCCTGATCATTGCTGGAGTATGGTCCCTTGTGGTCTGGCCCCAGTTCCTGCGCCGGGTCATGAAGGATCCGCGCGCCAGGGACTCCGCCGGCAAGGCCACAAAGTTCCTCACCGTCCATGTGGTGCTGGTGGGCGTCTCCATGGTGCTTGGCGCGGCCACTGCCGTTATCGGCATCATGGCGCTGGCCGGCTAACGGACTGCAAAAGGAAGGCCCTCGTCCCGCTGAACTGCTCCCCGAAAGTTGGACTGAAAATTCAGTTCTGACTTACGGGGAGCAGTTCATGTTTAAGAGCAGTTCGTTGTCTGAGAAGCAGCGCGATGCCGCGGTGGCGTTGTTTGAGATCGGTTGGGGCTCGAGAGCTGTGGCCACAAGGCTCGGTGTGGGTCGGAAAGCTGTCCTCCGCCTGCACGACAGATGGCGCGTTCGTGGAGATACTGCTCTTGTGACCAAGCCAAGCAGCCGCGTGTATCCATTCGAGTTCAAGCTCAACGCTGTGCAGCGGTATATCGCCGGCGAGACCAGGGTCGCCTTGGCCAAAGAGCTCGAACTGTCCTCGCCACATCTGATAGCCGTGTGGGCGGGGCAGTACCGTGCTCAGGGCGAGGAAGGCCTTCGTCCGAAACCTAAAGGCCGCCCAAGGAAGAATCCAGATACGCCGGCGCAGCCGGAACCTGAGCTGCAGCGGCTGCGGCGTGAGAACGAACGGCTGCGTGCAGAGGTGGCTTTTCTGGGAAAAGTAAACGCCTTGAGGGACGAGGAACGGCGCTAAAGGTTCGTGCTGTCATCGCTCTCAAGGCTGAACACCGATTGGAAGTCCTCCTGGAGGTAGCCGGGTTGGCCCGGTCCACGTTCTTCTATCACCAGTCCCGACTTAGTGGACCGGATCCACGAGCCGCCTTGAAGGCCGCTATTACGGGGATTTTCACGAAAAACCATGGCCGGTACGGGCACCGTCGGGTCCACGTTGAGCTGGTCAAGCAAGGGTGGAGGGTCGCCAAAAAGACCGTGCTGAAGGTGATGCGTTCCCTGCGGCTGGTCTGCAAGGTCCGGAGCAGGAAGCGGTACAACTCCTACCAGGGCGAGCAGGGCGTCGTGGCCCCGAACCTGCTGAAGCGGCAGTTTGAAGCGGATGCTCTAAACCAGAAATGGGTTACCGATGTGACCGAGTTCAGTGTCGGTGACCGGAAGCTCTACCTCTCACCGATCATGGACCTTTTTAACCGTCAAATCATCTCCTACACCATTGGCACATCGCCCAACCTGGAACTGGCCAACGCCTCGCTGCGCGGCGCGCTGGCCACACTGGAAAACGGGCAGAAACCCCTCGTTCACTCCGACCAGGGATTCCAATATCAGCACAACTCCTGGCGCACACTCTTGGCGAACGCCGGCGCGGTCCAGTCGATGTCCCGCAAAGCTAACTGCTACGACAACGCTGTCATGGAGAACTTCTTCGGCCACCTGAAGGAAGAGCTCTTCCACCGCGTCCGGTTCCTCAACACCGATGCACTCGCATCAGCGCTGCACGAGTACATGCACTGGTACAACACCGAAAGAATTTCGACCAAGCT